>CAIYZX010000155.1 GCA_903930745.1 uncultured Chloroflexota bacterium
CCGGGCTTGGCGGGGACGGTCTTCTCGCCGGCCTCAACGAGCAGCACCTTGAGGCGGTCGATGTTCCGCTCCGCGATGCGGTTCGTGGGGTCCAGGGCGAGGGCCTTCTGGTAGTGCTCGCGGGCGGCACCAAGCTCGCCCTGCTCCCACAGCGCCTTGGCCAGGCGGTTCTCCGATTCGGAGTCCGGACCGTAGTCCAGGAGGCGGCGGTTGATCTCCACCGCCTCGGCCCAGTTGGCCGCGGTGGCGTGCGCGATCGCCTGCTCGACCAGCTGGCGCTTCATGCGAGTCTGGCTCGCGGGCGACTGGGCGACGACGTCGGTCTCGGGGAAGGTCACGTGGAGGCTGTCCTTTCGGGTCCATCGAAACGCGGTCCGTCCGCAGGCGCGCCGGGTGCTGGACACGCCGAACCGGGGAGGGGTCGCGAGCACATGTTTGTAGCACCCGGGAGGCGACCCGTCAAAGCCCCCGGGGTGGCGCACCGCTCCGGCTCGCGTGACCTCAGGAGGGCAGGTTGATGTTCCAGGCGACGACGCCGATCGCGAGGATGGCGAGCAGGATCGTCTCCCAGAGGAACCGCGGCTCGCGGCGGCGTGCGGGGGCGGTCGCGTGGATCGCGTCCCAGAGATAGAAGACCAGCGTGAGGGCCGCGGGCCCGATGAGCCGGGGGACCTCCAGGGCCCGGATCGCGCCGGCGGCCACGGCAACCACGATGGCGTAGGTGAGGGCGCTGCGCAGGGCATCGGTCGCGGACCCATAGCGCGCTGCGGCGAGGCGGAAGCCAAGGAGAAGCGCGAGGACCGCGTCAACGCCGGCGATGACGGCCAGCCAGGCTGGTGTCAGGGCGGTGCCGGTGCCTCCGCCCTGCCCTGCGGACACGCCCGCGGTACCGGGTTCCGGGAGGCCCCCCGGGACGAGGCACGCGACGCCCGTGAAGGCGATCACCGCCGCCACCACCGCGGCTGCCACGAGCTTGAGGCGGTCGCTGTCCGTGATCCCGGTGGCCTGGACCATCAGGCGCAGCTCGAGCCGCAGCGTCCGGTCCAGCGCGAGCGCGAAGACGCCGAGGGCCGGGACGAGGCCCAGACCTGGCGGCACGATGTGCACCGCCGCGGCGGCGCCGCCAACGAGCACCGCGGGGATGAGCAGCGGGATGAAGGGGCGACCAGGGCGCTCGTCCGATCGCAGCACCGCCGATCCGGCGACCAGGATCACGGGTGGCATGAGACCCACGACCGCGAACCACGCGGGCGATCCCACGAAGCGCCCGATGGCCACGAGAATCACCGCCACGAGCAGCAGCTCCTGGCGGGCGAAGTCGATGTGCGGGTCGCGGGTGTTCGCGTGCATCGGCGCGATGGTACGTCCCGCGGCCCCGCCGGGTGACGCCGGGTGGCGCCAGTTCCCGCCGGCTGCCGCCTAGACGCGCCCGGGCTTGCCCGCGACGTGGGCCAGCAGCTCCGCCAGGGACCGGGTGTTCAGCACGTGCCGCGGCTCCACCCAGGCCCGGCGTGCCTGCTCCACGCCCCAGCGCACGGCGTCCAGCTCCTCGACCCGGTGTGCGTCCGAGTCGATCGAGAGGATGCAGCCGGACTCCACCGCGCGCCTCGCCCGCTCCGGCGCGAGGTCCAGGCGCTGCGGCGAGCCGTTGATCTCCAGGGCGGTGCCCGTGGCGGCCGCCGCCGCGAAGACCGCGTCCCAGTCCAGGTCCAGGTCGTCGCGCCCGCCGATCATCCGGCCGGCCGGGTGCGCGATGACGTCCACGTGGGCCGAGCGGATCGCGGCCAGGGTCCGCGCCGTCAGCTCGGCGCGGGGCTGCCGCCGGGCCACGTGGACGGACGCCACCACGAGATCGAAGCGGGCGAGGAGGTCGTCCTCGTAGTCCAGCGTGGCATCGGCGCGCACCTCCAGCTCGCAGCCGTGCAGGAGCCGGAAGCCCGGGACGGCGCCCGCCGGGGTCTCGCCCGCCGCGTCCTCCGCGGCGAACCGGGCGTTGAGCGCCGCGATGATCCCGCGCTGCTGCTCCACGCGGTCCGGGTCCAGGCCGTGCGCGATGCCCAGGCCCTGCGAGTGGTCCGTCAGGACCTGGTAGGCATGGCCGCGGCGACGGGCGGCCTCCGCCATCTGCTCGATGGTGTGGACGCCGTCGCTCCAGTCCGAGTGGCTGTGCAGGTCACCGCGCAGGTTCCCGTGGGTGATCAGCGCCGGGAGCGTGCGCGCGCGGGCCGCCGGCACCTCGCCCCGGTCCTCGCGCAGCTCCGGCGGCACGAGGGCGAGGCCCAGGAAGCCGTAGACCGCGGCCTCGTCGGCGAACGTGCGCAGCTCCGCATCGGCGCCCTCGGCGGGCTGTCCGTCCGCGCCGAGGCGCAGGAACCCCTTCTCGGACAGGCTCCAGCCCAGGTCCCTCGCGAGGCCGCGCAGCGCCACGTTGTGGTCCGCGGAGCCCGTGAAGTGCACGAGGTACGTGCCGGCCTCTCCCGGCGGCATGACCATGAGGTCCACCTGGACGCCCTCGCGCAGCAGCACGCTGGCCTTCGCGCGTCCCGCACCCAGGACCCGGTCCACGGACGGCAGTGTGGTGAACCGCTCGATGACGGCCGCCGCGTCCGTGGTCTCCACGAGCAGGTCCAGGTCGCCGATCGTCTCGCGCCGCCGCCGCAGCGAGCCCGCCTGCACGATCCGGGTCACGCCGGACGTGCCGCGCAGGGCGTCCACCACGCCATCGGAGATCGCCTGGGCCTGGTCGATCCGCAGCCGCCCGCTCCGGCTTGCCAGCTGGGCGATCCCGTCCAGGATCCTCCGCTCCGTGGCGGCGGTGATCCCGCGCAGCCCACGGAGCCTGCCCGCCTCGGCGGCCTGGCGCAGGTCCTCCATGGACTCCACGCCGCCCTCCTCCCAGACGAGACGGACGGTCTTGGGGCCAACGCCCGGGATCGCAAGCATCTCGATGACGGACGGCGGAATCTCGGCGCGCAGCCGGTCGTGGAGCGCCATGTGCCCGGTGGTGGCGAGCTCGGTGATCTTGTCGGCGATGGCCTGGCCCACGCCCGCGATGGGGCGCCGGTCTCCCCCGGCATACGCCTCGGCCACGTTGAAGGGCGCCTTCGCGATGGCATCGGCGGCACGGTGGTACGCCACGGTCTTGAAGACGAGCTCGCCCTTCACCTCCAGCACATCGCCGATCTCGTGGAAGATCGCGGCGAGGTCGTCGTTGGCGGGCAGCGGGAAGGGCGGGACGGGATCGCTCACGCCGTGATGGTACGAGGCGCGCTACGCGGTCACCACCCGGTCGCGACCGGACCGCTTCGCCCGATAGAGGGCCCGGTCCGCCTCGTCGATCACGCTCTCGAGGAGCACGTCAGGCGCATCGGCCACGGCAACACCCACCGAGACGGAGACGCCCGGCACCCCGAGGTGCCGCAGGTCCAGGGCGGCCACGCTGCGCCGCACGCGCTCGCCCACCTCCATCGCCACCTCCGCGGACGGGTTGCGCAGGAGCACGGCGAACTCCTCACCACCGTAGCGGGACGGCACGTCTCCCTCGCGGACGGCACGGCCGATGGCCCGGGCAACCTCGCGCAGCACGTGGTCGCCCACCGCGTGGCCGAAGGTGTCGTTGAGGTCCTTGAACCGGTCGATGTCCACCATGAGGACGCCCACGCGATCCTCCGCACGGCGGCGACGTGCGAGCACGCCCACGTATTCGTCGAAGTACCGGCGGTTCGGGAGACCGGTCAGCGCGTCCGTCGTCGCGCGGACCTCGACCTCCCGCAGGGAGTAGACCCGCGCCAGGGCGGCGGACGCCTCCACTGCGGCCGCGGCGAGGAGACGGCTCGCCCCATCGCCCCACGTGGTGCCTGCCCGACGGGACAGGACGATGGCGCCCTCCACGCGCCCGTTGACGCGGAGTGGGGCGGCGAGCGTGTTGTGCAGACCGTAGGTCTCGCGGAGGCGGCCCGCGATCCGGTCCGCGATCCGCTGCTCGGCGCCAATCCGGGCCGGCGAGGCGTGCTCGCGACGCGCGTGGGGCCCCTGGTCCCCGGATGCCGGCGCGGCCATCGATCGGCGGTCTCGAAGGGCGGTGGCGGTGCCCGCGTGTCCCATGCCGCCGGACGGCTCCCCGGCAGGGAACGTCCGGCGCACTGGAGCGCCCAGCCCCAGGCCGTCCAGGTGCGGATCACCGGCCGGATCCGGCCTGATGGGGATCGCGGCCATGCGGCGCCCGCGCGATGCGGTGATCGCCACGTCCACCATGGCGCGCTCCGCGGCCGGGTCCTCCAGCTCGCGAATGGACAGCGTGGTCCGAGCCTGGGCCGATCCGGGCCGGGTGGGCGAGAGGACCGCCTCCAGGCTGCGCGTCTCCGGGCGGCGGCGGACAACGGCGACATGGTCGGCGCCCGCGCCGGCACCCAGCTCCTCCACGATGGCGTCAACGATGGCGTCCGGCGAGACGGACCGCGACAGGCCTCGCAGGATGCGGGCGAAGGACTCCGCCTCCGATCGGCGGCCGCCCTCCACGACCGTGGTCCGGTGCGCCTCGCGAAGGCTCACGCCGCCGGCGACGACGGTGAGTCCCAGGCCGAGGAGATCGAGCGGTGACTGGCCGAGCAGGAGACGGAGGATCTCAACGCCCCCGAGGGCCGCGAAGACCAGCGGAATGGGGCGCGATGCGAGCCCGTGCGCCTGCGCGGCGGGCCCTGCCTCCCTGGAGCGGTCGCGATTCCTCACCCTGGTGTCACAGCATGGCGGTGAGGGTCGCGCTCGACAAGCGGAGCGGGCAGTACTGATGGGACGGGTGCCCTGGTACTTCCGTACCAGTGGTCTCCTGCGTCCGAGGTAGACGCTCGGGCTCCGTTGGCCTCGCTCGCCGGAGGAGGTCAGCCGGAGGGCCGGCGCCCCAGTCCCGTGTCGAAGACCTCGGCCATCGTTGGCCGCGCGCGGCTGCCCTCCGCGGCGCCCTGGGCAGGATCCGGGCGGGGCGCCTCCTCGCGCATCGCGGCCAGGGCCCGGCCCCCACCCACGCCCTTTGCCTTGTAGAGGCCCGCGTCCGCCATCGCGATCAGGTCGGTTGCGGTGCGCCCGTCCTCCGGGTGCGTTGAGACGCCCACGGACGCCGCGATGACGACCGGCGTCCGCCCCTCCGCCACGTAGGGGGTGGTGGACAGCGCCTCGATGATGCGCTCCGCCACCCGCATGGCGTCCTCCCGGTCCGTCTCCGGCAGGATCAGGGCGAACTCGTCACCGCCGTACCGCGCCGCAACGTCCGACCCGCGCAGCGTGCCACGAACCAGGTTGGCCACGTGGACGAGCACCTGGTCGCCGAAGATGTGGCCGAAGGTGTCGTTCACGAGCTTGAAGTCATCCAGGTCCAGCATCACGACGGACAGGGGCCGCCGCGTTCGGACGGCGCGGACCACCTCCTCGGACAGGCGCTCGTGCAGGTACCGGTGGTTGTAGAAGCCGGTGAGCGGGTCCCGGTCCGCGAGGTTGCGGGCGGTCTCGTACAGGCGGGCGTTCTCCAGCGCCATTGCCGCCTCGTGGGCCATGGTGCGGGCCAGCGTGATCCTCGCCACGTCCTCCGTGGCCCGACCCTTGAAGGTGAGCTCCACGAGGCCGATGGCGGCATCCTTCGCAACCAGCGGCAGCATCAGGAGACCGCGCGTTCCCTCCTCGCGCAGCAGGTGGACCTCCGCGGGATCGGCATCCGGGTCGTCCGCGTCCAGGATGGCGATGCTCCGGTCCACCAGCACCGTGCGCGTCAGGGGAAAGCCCGCGAGGTCGTAGTAGTCGGAGAGCACGTCCCGGGCAGTCGCGGGATGGCACCCAAGGGTCCGCATCCGGTCACCGGAGACGTCCCAGTCGCTGATCTGGGCGCGCTCCGCACCAACCGCGCGGGCCAGGTGCTCCGCCATCAGGTCTGCCACGGCCCGTGGGTCCAGCGTCCGCGAGAGCGCGCTGCTCATCTCCAGCAGCCGGCGAAGCTCTGACGCCAGGCGCTCGGACTCCGCCAGGTGCGACGTGCTCATGAAAGCGGTGCCGGCCTGGTCCGCGAGGATCATCAGGAGCCGAAGGTCGTCCTCGTGGAACTCGCCAAGGCCCAGCTTGGAGAGCGTGATCGCCCCGACGAGGATGTCGTCGTGGAGCATCGGGACCACCAGCATGGACTCGTCCACCACCGGTGTCCCCGGTATCTGCATGCCGCGCGGGTCCGCCTTGGCGTCCGGAACCAGCACCGGCGTCCGGTGGAGCGCTCCCCAGCCGGTGAAGCCCTCGCCGAGCCTGGTGCGGAGCAGCTCCCGGTCAACGTGCTCGTAGGTGTTGACGCGCCCGTCGAAGGCCACGCAGACGAGCTGGTCCGGCGGCTCCAGGAGGTAGACGCGGGCGTTGTGGTACGCGATGACGCGGCTGGTCTCCTCCACCACCGCCTGGCCAACCTCCTCGCGCGTGAGGCTGGACGAGAGCCGGCGGGCCGCCTGCTGGATGAC
>CAIYZX010000156.1 GCA_903930745.1 uncultured Chloroflexota bacterium
CAGGAGACGGGCCTGCTCGCGGATGGTGGCGAGGTGGCGCGGATCGTGGTCGTACACCCCGTCCATCACGGCGGCGGCGGTCGCCTCGATCACCGCGAGGGGTGTCTTCATCTCGTGGGCGGCGTCCGCGAAGAACCGGCGTCGGGCGGCCTCGTTCTGCTCCAGGTCCTCCGCCATCGCATCGAACGAGCGGCCCAGCGAGCCGATCTCGTCCGTCCGCCCCGCCAGCCCTGAACGCGCCGTGAGGTTGCCCCCGGCCACCGACGCGGCCGCCGACTCCAGGCGGACCAGCGGGCGGGCGATGCGGCGTGAGATCACCACGCCCAGGAGCGAGGCGACGATCGCGGCGGCGAGCGCCACCAGCACGATGGTGACCGTGGCCTCCTGCTGGAGCTGGGCGGCGTACGCGCCGTAGCCGGCACCCGCCCCGGCGCCCATCCCCTGCCCCATGCCGCCCCCCATGCCGTTCCCGTGGCCCTGGCCCATCCCGGGGGCCATGGTGGCGCCGTTCATCATCATCGCGAAGCCGCGGCCCACGATGGGCGGGGCGGCGATCGCCACGGCGGCAGCCGTTCCAACGGCGACGGCAGCGAACGTGGCGGCGAGGCGGGTGGCGAGGCCCAGCCGGGGTGCCTTCACGACCGTGCCGCCCGGTAGCCGATGCCGCGGATCGTCTCCACGTACTCCAGCCCGCCCTCACGCTCGCCCAGCTTGCGGCGGAGGTTCTTGACGTGGGTGTCCATGGTGCGGTCGAAGGCGTCGAATGCCTCGCCGAAGACGCGCTCGCCCAGCTGGGCCCGCGTGAGCGTGACGCCCGGGTGCTCGGTGAGCGCGAGGAGGAGATCCATCTCCGCGCGGGTCAGGCCAAGGTCCAGGCCGGCACGGCGGACCTCGCGGGCAGGCTCGTCCAGCGCCAGGTCCAGCCAGGGGCGCGCGGTGTCGATGGTGTCGATGACGGCATCGGCGATGGCGGCACTGGGCGCATCGGCCTGGGCCCTCGGGTGCGTCATCGTCCTGCGGAGGACGGCGCCCACGCGGGCCACGATCTCACGCGGCTCGAAGGGCTTGGTCACGTAGTCGTCCGCGCCGATCTCAAGACCGGCCACCCGGTCGATCACGTCATCCCGGGCGGTCAGCAGGATCACCGCGGAGCGGCGGCCGGCGGCGCGGAGCTCGCGCAGGACATCGAAGCCGGATCGGCCGGGGAGCATCACGTCCAGGACGAGGAGGTCCGGGTCCGTGGCAAGCGCGGCGGCCAGGGCGGCATCGCCGTCCGCGGCGTAGGTCACCGCGTGGCCCTCGCGGGCGAGGTACGACCCCACGATCTCGCGGATGTGGGGCTCGTCGTCAACGACCAGGATGGTGCTCATGGCTGCTGCATCGTACGGGACCGCGGCCGACGGCTTCTGCCACCGGTCGCGGTCCCGTCGCGGAGTGGACTGGAGATCAGGAGGCCGGGGCGGGCGTCGCGACCGGGCAGGTGCCCGTGCCGTTCATCATCCCGCGGCCTGCGGCGCCGTTCATCATGCCGCCGCGACCGCGCATCCCGCCCTGGGCGCCCATGCCGGCGCCCATGCCGGCCTGGCCGTGCATCGTGCCGTTCGGGCCCGCGCC
>CAIYZX010000157.1 GCA_903930745.1 uncultured Chloroflexota bacterium
ACCAGGTCCATCACGGGGTCCAGGGCGGCGGCCGTTGCGGCGGGCACGTCCGCGAGCTCGCGATCGTCCAGCCGGTGGCGGACCAGCGCCCAGCGCGGGAACGCGGCGGGGACGAACTCCGGGAGCAGGGGCTGGGGCATGGCGGTGGCTCCAACGGCGGGATGGTCCGATGGTATTCCCGTCCGGCCGAGTTCCGTGGGCGAGACATGGCTGTGGATTCGGACGGTGCCCGCGGCTAGACTTGCGGCCTCCGGCGCGGTGGCCCTGCGCAACCCCGGAGTCGCAGAGGGAGAGGTGGATGACGGACCAGCCCGGGTGGGGCCAGCCCCCCACGCAACCGGCGCCGGGTGGCCAGCCCGCGTGGGGTCAACCCGTGCCGCCCCAGCAGCCGCAGCCTGCGCAGCCCGCGTGGGGCCAGCCCCAGCAGCCCCAGCAGCCGCAGCAGCCCGGATGGGGCCAGCCGCAGGCGGCCTGGGGCCAGCCGCAGGCGGCCTGGGGACAGCCCGGCCAGCCTGCCCAGCCCGGCTGGGGCCAGCCCGCGCCCGGCGGATGGACCGGTGGCCCCGCCCCGGTCATGCACCCGATGGGCAAGCCGCGTGGCGGCATGCGCACCTCGATCATCGTGGCCGCGCTGATGATCGGCGTGGTGGGTGGCGTGAACATGGTCAACGCCGCCATGCCGCTCCCCAACGCCCCTGCGAACGGCGGCGACCAGCCGGCGATCCCCGCGGAGCCGGTTGGCGAGCAGCCCACGAACGATCCGAACAACCCGGCCCCGGAGCCCGTCCAGCCCGGTCCCGTCCAGCCCGGCACCACCGTCTCCATCGGCGACAACTACACGCTCGTCATGCCGGACGGCTGGACCGTTGAGAACAACGCGGACGGCTGGATGGTCTTCGTCAAGGGTGGCGCAGTGCTCGCCATCGGCAACGTGGGCTTTGACGGCTCCTCCACGGACCTGCTCACCGCCTACCAGGACGAGTGGTTCAAGACCGGCCAGTTCACCGGCGACCAGGTGCAGTCCGGCACCATCGGCAACGGCATCCCGGTGGCAGCCACGAACTACACCGGCACCACGAAGGACGGTGGCGCCATCGACGGCTTCATCCTCGCCACCGCCGAGAAGGGCCACGGCATGGTGATCAACGCCTTCGCCGCGCAGGGCCAGCTCTCCGCCATGGGCAACGACATTGACGCCATCCTCAAGTCCATCAAGCGCGCGGGGGAGTGACGTGTCAGCCCAGATGTACTCCAACGCCCCGGACGCCGGCCCCTCCTGGCACGGCAGCACCGGGTTCGTCCAGCGCCATCAGCCCGCGTTCTGGCTGTTCGTCATCACCCTCGTCATCACGGGCCTGGACTTCCTGGCCCAGCAGCTGAACCTGATCTCGATGGGCACGGGAGCGTGGCTCACGACCATCGTGCTGCTCGTTCCCTACGCGATCCCCGTCTTCGCCATCATCTACTACCTGGACCTCTACGAGCGCGAGCCCCTGAGCATCATGGTGGCCGCGGTCCTGTGGGGCGGGATCGCGGCGACGGCGCTGTCGATGTACACGAACACGCCCCTGTCGGAGATCCTCTACAAGGTCACGGGCGACGTGAACTTCGTCCAGGAGTGGAGTGCCGCGCTCACCGCGCCCTTCGTGGAGGAGGGCTTCAAGCTCCTGGGCGTGGTCCTGCTCATCTCCATCGCTCGCGACGAGCTTGACGACGAGCTTGACGGCTTCGTCTGGGGCGCGATGGTGGGCATGGGGTTCCTCCTCGTGGAGGACACCTTCTACTTCATGCGCGAGTTCGCCAGCTCCGGCGACTTCGGCTCCCTGATCCTGATGTTCATGGTCCGCATCGTTGGCGCGGGCCCCTACAGCCACTTCCTGTACACCGGCCTCACCGGCATGGGCGTGGCGTACTACCTGACCCGGACGGACAAGCCCGCCGGCAACCGGATGCTGGTCATGCTGGCCCTGGTCGCGGCCGGCGTTGGTGCCCACTTCTTCTGGAACTCGCCGCTCCTCGGGTCCATTGCCGGCGACAGCATCGTGGGCTTCTACCTGATGGTCACGGTCAAGGGTCTGCCGATGCTCATCGGCCTGGTCCTGATGATCCGCCTCGCGCGCCGGCGCGCCCGGGTCTGGTTCGCCAGCTTCACGCAGACCTTCGCCGATGACGGGGCGGTCACCGCCCAGGACCAGGCGGAGCTCTCCGGCCTGCGCGCCCGACGGCGTGCCCGCAAGGCCGCCGGCGCCGCCAAGGGGCCGATGGGCGAGAAGATCAAGGGCGAGCTCCAGAAGCAGCAGATCGCCCTGGGCATGCTGATGAGCAAGCACCGCGACGAGGCCGCTCCCGAGGTGGCCGCCCAGCAGGCGATCGTCCTTGGGCTCAAGTCGCAGCTGGACGC
>CAIYZX010000158.1 GCA_903930745.1 uncultured Chloroflexota bacterium
AGACGGCGACGGGCGGGTTGGGAACGGACGAGCGGCGGAAGACGTGCCCGGAGGCGGAGGAGGTGCTCACCCCTCGATTGTAGGCTCGTCCGGCAGGGGCCCAAGGAGCGCCACGAACCATCTCGCACCGGGGAACGGCGCGAGGACCGTGCGCAGGATCAGCGTGAGCGGCACGGCCAGGAGCGCGCCGGCGGGGCCCACGAGGAACGTCCAGCCCAGGATCCCCACGATCACGGCCACCGGCGAGAGATCCAGCTCGTCGGACATCATCCGCGGCTGGAACAGGTAGTCCGAGGCCAGGTTGATCCCCGTGTAGCCGGCCACCACGAGGACGGCGGAGAGCGGGCTCCCGGCGATGATCGCGAAGACGGCCGGCGGCACCAGCGAGAGCAGGAAGCCGAAGTTGGGCACGAACGAGAACAGGAAGGACACGAGGCCCCACAGGACCGCGTACGGGACGCCCAGCACGAGCAGCAGGATGGTGTTGGCGATCGTGGTGCCGATGCCCAGGACCGTGCGGACCCGGATGTAGCCCGTGATCTCCGCGGCCACGGCGTCGTACCGGGCATGGACGTGGGCCGGCAGCACCTCGCCCATGCGGCGGCCCAGCGCCGGCGCGTCCGAGAGCAGGTAGATCAGGATGAGGGTGGCCATGGCGATGGCGGTCAGGCCCGGCGTGACCATGGAGAGCGTGGAGCGCAGCGCGCTGACCACCGTGGAGAAGTCGATGGCCGGGAGCGACCCGGACGGCAGCCCCGCGGCGAGGCCGAACTGTGCCGCCAGGTCCTCGGCGAGGTGCGTGAGGTCCTCCACGTGGTCCGCGAGCGTGGTGGCCACGGCCACGATGGAGGCGATGAGCGCCACCGCGAGTGCCGCGATCACCGCGAGGAACCCCGCGACGGCAATCCCCAGGGCCACCGGCGCACGGACGCCCCGCCGCTCCATCGCCAGCTGTCCACGCCGGCAGACCATGGCGGAGAGAGCGCCGAAGGCAACGGTGACGAAGAGGCCCTGGATCGCCATGAGACCGGCGCCAAGCACGACGAGACCCGCGAGCACTGCCACCGGGGTGAGCAGGGCGCGCGGGTCGCCGGGGTCGCGGGGGGTGGGAGTCACGTCCGCCATGCCCGGAGTCTAGCGGGCCGGGGCGGTGGCGGTCAGGCGAGGGGTCAGACGCGGCCCTTGGGGACGGTCTGCCAGTACGTCTTGTTGAAGATGATCTTGCCCAGGTGCCAGAGCTGGTTGGGCTTCGGCGGCTTCGGCGGGTGGTCGTAGTCGAACTGCAGGAGCGTGCCCTTGCCGTCGCCCACCTCGAAGAAGCACATCACCTTGCCGGTGTAGCTGGCCTCCTTGCCCTCGGGCTCGCGGCCCTGGACGGCGGCGGCCACACGCTCGGCCACGATGGGCGCCTCGAAGTGCGCCGTTGAGCCCGCCTTGGAGAGCGGCAGGTCCGTGGCATCGCCCAGCGCGTAGACGTTGGGATACCGAGGCACTGCCTCATCCGGCGTGCCCGGGGCCGGCTTGGCCACGGTCTTCACCTGGAGCGTGTGCCGGTCCGTGGGGATCCAGCCGGACTTGGGGGCGATCCCGGCATCGATCACCACCTGCGCGCCCTTGTGCGGCGGCACACAGATGAGGAGGTCGTACGGGTGCTCCTCGAACGCGTCGGTGATGACCACCTTGCGCTCGGCGTCAATCTCGGACACGCCCGCGAGGAGCTCCAGGCGGATGCCCTTCTCCTCGAAGATGGGCGTGGCCATCTCGGACACGCTCTCGATCGTGAAGGCGCGGTTGATCGGCGAGAGGAAGACCATCTCCGTCTTGTCGCGGATGCCGCGCTCGCGCAGCTCGGACTCCACGAGGAAGGCGACCTCGAGGGGCGCCGGCGGGCACTTGTACGGGATCCCCGCGATGCCGATGACGATCTTGCCGCCCGTGAACCCGTCCAGCGCCTTGCGCAGCCTCGCGGCCGCGTCCGGGCTGTAGAAGTGGTGGGCCTCCGCCTCGAAGTTGTCCATGGCCTCCGGGAGGATCCGGGAGCCAAGCGCGATCACAAGCTGGTCGTACGGCATCTGCGTGCCGTCGCCAAGGGCGACCACCTGGGCCGCCGTGTCGATCCCGGTGATGGTGTCCACCACCAGCTGGACGTTCCCGTCCAGGAGCGACCGCTCCGGCCGGACCAGCTTCTCGGGCTTCTCGTTGCCCATGGCGATGTACATGTAGCCCGGCTGGTATGCGTGGGCGCCGGTGGCGTCCACCACGGTGACCGAGGCCTCGCCGGCCGCGATCTCCTTCTTGAGCTTGCGTGCGACCAGGTTGGCGGACAGGGTGCCACCAACGCCGCCGCCGAGGACGACGACCCGCTGCATGGTGACTACCGGACCTTCTCGACGATGATCTCGTCGAAGCCGTCACGGGTGAACACGCCGATCAGCGTGTGGCCGGCCTTGCCAACCCACTTCGGGATGTCGGTCTTGCTGCCCTTGTCCGTGGAGAGGACGGAGAGGACGTCGCCCACCTCGGCCTCCTTCATGCCGCGGATGAGCTCCATGAGCGGGCCCGGGCAGAAGCTGCCGCGAGCGTCGATGGTGGTGGTGACAACCGGTTCGGACATCGTGTGGTTCCTTTCCCCCGGGGAGTGAGAGTGGGACGCTGGGGGTGACGGGGTCTTCAGATGAAGAGCGGGGCGTAGCCCTCGGCCACGAAGCCGAGGTACGTGGCGGCGCCAACGGACTCGCCCATGCCGTCGATGAGATCGTCGGCCGTGAGACCGAACATGTCCATTGTCATCTGGCAGGGGATGAACTCCACGCCCATCATGGCGGCCATCTCGAGGAGCTCGGCGGGCTTGGAGACGTTGTAGGTCTTCGCCAGCTGGAACATCATCCAGGGCCCCATGCCCAGGAAGTTCATCTTGGAGAGCTTGCGGTGCGCGATGCCCGGGCGGGACATCATCGCCAGCATCTTCTGCATCCAGTTCCTGCCGGTGATGCGCTTGGACGGCTTCACGAAGGTCTGGAGGCCCCAGAAGGTGACGAACACCTTGGTGGGCATCCCCATCGCGGCCGACGTGGACGCGAGGATCATCGCGGCCCAGGTCTTCTCGAGGTCACCGCTGTAGCAGATGATCGCGAGACCCTTGTGGCCGATGGCGGGGGTCTCGAGCGCGGACTCGGTCATGGGAGTGGTCTCACTTCTTCCGGAGGACGAACCGGAAGACGCCGGCGTCGCTGGTCTGCTCGACCATCTCGTTGCCGGTGGTCTTGGACCACGCGGCGAAGTCCTTCACGGACCCCGGGTCCGTGGCGAGAACCTCAACGGTCTGACCGCTGGCGAGGGCCTTCACGGCCTGCGCGGTCTTGACGATGGGCATGGGGCAGTTGAGGCCCCGGGCGTCCACCTGCTGGTCTGCCATGCTGCATACCTCCCTGGCGCCTGACGGCGCCGATTGCCACTGCCTAGATGAAGATGATCTGGCCGTCGTCGGCGTTGAGGTAGAAGGCGGTCACGCCCTCCACGCCGTCCACGATGGGGTCAAGGTCGGACTCCTCGAGATGGAGGAGGTCCATGGAGAGCGAGCAGGCCTGGATGTCCATCTCGCCCAGCTCCTTGGCCATCCGCAGGGTGTCCGCCCAGCTGGCCTGGCCGGCCTTCGCGAGCGCATCAACCGCGGCGCGCCCATCGGAACCCGCCTCGGCGGAGAGGCCGTTTTCGGCGTCGATGCAGGCCTTGGTGAAGGCGCGCAGGCCCCAGTACTGCAGGAAGATGTTGACCTTCTTGCCGAGGGCTGCCGCACCGGCGGACATCACGGCCAGGGCCTGGAGCTTGTCGTCCGTGCCCGAGAAGACCACGAAGTTGATGGTTTCGCTCATGACGCCTCCGGAGGCTGGCTGCTACTGGGTCTCGACGAGATGGGTCGCGATGTCGTCTGCGCTGGACAGGCGGCCAAGACGGGACAGGCGCCGCTGGAGGACGCCGCGCATCATGGCGCAGGCCACGATGACGTCCGGGTCCACCAGCCGGTAGCGGACCTCGCGCCCGTCGCGCTCGGCCTCCACGATGCCGGTGGCCCGGAGGACGGAGAGGTGCTGCGAGACGTTTGGCTGGCTCATGCCAAGCTCCTCGGCCAGGCGGCCCACTTCGCACGGCTCCATCGCGAGGCGGTGGATGATGTCCAGCCTGCGCGGGTTGGCGAGGGTCCTCATGACCTCTGCCTGGAGGATCGTGATCTCGTCCATGGCTACAGCATGGACATATTCGCAAATGCGCATAAGGTGCCAACGGCCCGTTCGGACGGGACCCGGCACGGGCGGCGAGGGCCATGTGACTCGGGCAACACGGCACCCCACGGTTGGGCCATCCGGAGCGGGATGTCCGGCCCGCCGCCCTTGTGCCCGGTGGCCCTTCGCAACCGTGACGCAACCTTCCATCCTCCTTCGTGGAGGTGCCACGCATGGCCATGTCCGCACCGCACGCCGTCCCCGCGCACCACGCGGCGGCACGCGGGTCAACCTCGTTCCGGCCCATCCTTGTCGCCGGCGAGCGATGCAAGGGCTGCGGTCTCTGCATCGACGTCTGCCAGCCCGGAGCGCTTGCCCTGGATGCGTCGCACGTGAACGCAATGGGCCATCGCCCGGCGCTGCTGGTCCACCCGGACGCCTGCACCAGCTGCGCCAAGTGCGCGCGCATGTGCCCGGACGCCGCGATCTCCGTCTTCGCCCGTCCCAAGGAGGCCTGATCCCGGATGGCCGTCATCTCCCGCCCCGTGGAGGAAGGACGCCCGCATCTCGTGACCACCGAGCCACGAGATCCCGCGGCGACGCCAACCCGGGTCCTCATGAAGGGCAACGAGGCCATCGCGGAGGCCGCGATCGCGGCCGGCTGTGATGCGTACTTCGGTTACCCCATCACGCCCCAGGCGGAGCTCCTGGAGTGGATGGCCCGCCGGATGCCGGAGGAGGGTCGCGTCTTCATCCAGGCCGAGAGCGAGCTCGCGGCGATCAACATGGCCCTCGGCGCCTCCGCTGCCGGGGCCCGCGTGATGGTCTCCTCATCCTCCCCGGGCATCAGCCTGATGGCAGAGGGCATGAGCTACATGGCGGGGTCGCGCCTGCCCGTGGTGCTGGTCAACGTCATGCGCGGCGGACCCGGCCTGGGCTCCATCGGCCCCTCGCAGGCGGACTACTTCCAGGCGACACGCGGACACGGGCACGGTGACTACCGGACGCCGGTCCTGGCACCCGCATCCATCGGCGAGGCCATCCGCCTCGTGGGCGAGTCCTTCCGGATCGCGGAGCGGTACCGGACGCCGGTGATGCTCGTGGCGGACGGGATCCTGGGCCAGGCCATGGAGCCGGCGGAGCCGGACTTCCCCTCCCTGGACCGGGTCCCTGCGGACTGGATCATCGAGGGCGCGGACGGCCGTGAGCCCCGTGCGCTCCGCTCGCTGAACCTGCGGGCCGAGGACCTGGAGGCGCACAACGACGTCCTGCAGGCCACGTACCGCGAGATCGAGGCGAACGAGGTCCGCTGGGACGGGCACCATCTCGTAGACGCTGAGGTGGTCGTGGTGGCGTACGGAACTGCCGCGCGGATCGCCCGAACCGCCGTGGAGCGCGCGCGGGAGAACGGCGTCCACGCGGGCCTCTTCCGGCCCATCAGTCTCTGGCCCTTCCCTTCCGGCGCACTCCGCGAGGTGGCGCGGCACGCGCGGGCGGTGCTCGTGGTGGAGATGTCAGCGGGCCAGATGGTGGAGGACGTCCGCCTCGCGCTGGAAGGGGCCAGGGCGGTCTCGTTCCTGGGCCACACGGGCGGCGTGGTCCCGTCACCGGACGAGATCGCCGAGGCCGCCGCAGGCGCACTTGCGCAGGCCGCTGCCCACCACCGGAAGGGAGCGCCCCGATGACCGCACCCGTTGAGCTGGAGGCCGAGGGCCGGACCATCTACCGGCGGCCATCGCTCCTGTCGAACCCCACCTCCTACTGCCCGGGCTGCGGCCACGGCATCGTGCACCGCCTCCTGGCGGAGGTCCTCGAGGAGCTGCGCGTCGCCGGCCGCACGCTGCTCGTGGGCTCCGTGGGATGCTCCGTCTTCGCGTACGACTACCTGCGCCTGGACGCCATCGAGTCACCGCACGGACGCGCTGCCGCCGTGGCCACCGGCGTCAAGCGCTACCGCCCCAACAACGTGGTGTTCACGTACCAGGGCGATGGCGACCTCGCCGCCATCGGCACCGCGGAGATCGTCCACGCGGCCGCACGCGGCGAGCGGTTCACCACGATCTTCGTCAACAACGGCATCTACGGCATGACCGGCGGCCAGATGGCTCCCACCACCCTGCCGGGCCAGCGGACCACGTCCAGCCCGTCCGGGCGGGACACGGAGACCGCGGGCTACCCGCTGCCGGTGACCGAGATGCTCTCGCTCCTGCCGGGCGTCTGGTACGCGGCGCGCACGTCCGTCTCCGACCCCGTCAACGTGGGCAAGACCCGCGCCGCCATCAAGCGCGCGTTCGAGGTCCAGCTAGAGGGGCATGGCTTCTCCATCGTGGAAGTGCTCTCCACGTGCCCGGTGGGCTGGGGCATGACCCCGTCCGAGGCGATGCACCGCCTCTCGGACGAGGTGATGCGCGCGTACCAGACCGGCACCTTCGTGGACCGCGCCAGGCGGATCGTGCAGGACCTGCCGAAGCCGGGCACGCCGCGCTCCATCACGGAGGGCTTCTAGGTGGAGTGCAGCACGATCATTGCCGGGTTCGGCGGCCAGGGGATCCTGTTCGCCGGCAAGGTGCTCGCGGAGGCGGCGCTGGGCGAAGACCTGGAGGTCCTCTGGATCCCCTCGTACGGCCCCGAGATGCGCGGCGGCACGGCGGCCTGCACGGTCATCGTGGCGGACCGGCCCATCGGCTCCCCCATCGTTGACCGCGCAGACCACGCGGTGGTCCTCAACCCGCCGTCCATGGCCAAGTACACGCCGCGCGTTGCTCCGGGCGGCCTGCTCGTGGTGAACACCACGCTGATCGAGGCGGAGCCCGGCCGGGACGACCTGGACGTCCTGGAGGTCCCGTGCACGGCGCTCGCGCGCACGGCCGGCGACGACAAGCTCGTCTCCGTGGTGGCGCTGGGCGCCCTGCTGGGGCGGCGGCGCTTCGTGGAGCCGGCGAGCGTCCACGCGGCCCTGGCGCGCATCCTTGGCTCCAAGCGTCCGGACCTCATCGAGATGGACACGGCCGCGTTCGACGCAGGCTACGAGGCGGGGCTGCAGGAGGTCATCGCCTAGGCGGGGCGCCTCGTGCCCTGTCGCTCCGGTGCTCGCCCGGTGATCAGTCGCCGGGCGACTCCACCACGGGCTCCGAGACCACGTCCTCGTCCGCCACCTCGGGCTCGTCCTCGGTCATGCCCGCCGTCATCGACCGCAGCAGGTCCGAGATGGAGATGACGCCCACCGGGCGCGTCTCGTCCGCATCGCCGACCACCACCAGGCGCGAGACACGGTGACGCTCCATCTTGCGCGCCGCCGCGAGGAGCGTGTCGTCCGTTCGAACCGTGAGCGCCGGCGAGGTCATGAGGTTCTTCACGCGCAGCGTGGACCAGCTGGACCAGAGGTACTCCGTGGCGCGGGCGCGCAGCAGGTCGGTCTCGCTGATCACGCCCACCAGCCCACCGTCCACGTCCACCACCGGAAGACCCGAGTAGCCGTTCTGCTCCATCTCGCGGGACGCGTCCACCAGCGTCGCGTCCGCACGGACCACCACGGGCTCGGTGGTCATCAGGTCGCCGACGTGGCGGGGGGCGCTGGGCGGGACGGCGTTCACGGATCCTTCGGTCAGGCTGCGGCGGAGGGTCCCTGCGGGACGTGGGTCACCCGGGCCAGCTCATCTGCGATGGCCGCCTGGAAGGCCCCCATGTTAAGCCGTACGGAGCGCGAGAGCGGGCGGCCGTAGCCAAACCGCCGGCCGCCGATGCCGATGAAGACGCCTTCCGGCAGCCCGCCGGGCCGCTGCGTGCGCGTGGCGCCCAGCACGTCCATGATCGGCAGCTCGTGCGACGACCGCGGCAGCGGACCCGCCGGGTCATCGGAGATCTCGTCCAGCGGCATCGTGACCACGTGGCCCGGGGCGATGCCCATCGCCGCATCGATGACGATGCAGATCTCCCCGCCGGGGATGTCCAGCAGGTCCTCCGGGCGCAGGTGGCCGCAGCGCCGCACCTCCAGCCGCTCCAGCATCTCGTGCGGGAGCGCCGGCAGCAGCGTCGCGATCGCGGACAGGGCGGCTCCATCGTCCCCCCTGTCGGCGTTGCCGCAGACCAGGAGGCGGACCGACGGAGGAGCGAGATGGGTCACGGGACCCTCCTTGCTCCCGGTCGTTCGTGGTCGGGGGACGCGACCTGCCGGGTGGCGTGTTCGGTGTGGTGGGCGTTGTCGTGGCGGGAACTGCCTGGTGCCCGGGTTGGCCCCGCGACCGTGTCGCGGCCCCAGCCCGTACCGCCATGTTCGGGCGGATCCCACCGGTGACGAGAGTGCCGTCCGTCGCGGCGACGACGGGCCGTACGGCGGAGCCGCCGTGCCGGACGGCCCGGGGGCTCCGGGCCCCGCGGTGGCCGCACGGTCAGCCCAGGCGCCGCCAGCGCTCCGCCAGCGACTCCGCGGTGACCGGTCCGTCCGCGGCGGTCTCGCGGATCGTCGCCGTGCGGTGGCCAAGGGCCACGATCTCGCGTTCCAGCGCCAGCCGCAGGTCCTCCCGGCCCAGGACGATGACCGTGTCCACGTCGCCGATCACGTGCGCGATGGCTGCCAGCGCCTCCGGGAGACGGCCCGGATCGTCCTGCGGCAACGGGACCTCCTGCTCCCTCCGGGCCTCGCCCGAGGCGCCGTGGACCA
The DNA here is from genome assembly GCA_903930745.1 of uncultured Chloroflexota bacterium. Lineage (GTDB taxonomy): Bacteria > Chloroflexota > Limnocylindria > Limnocylindrales > CSP1-4 > CAIXZV01. The sequence goes on from CAIYZX010000158.1 coordinate 8,881, forward strand.
CGAGCGCGCGATCCTCCTCGAGGTAGACCACCGCCCTCCGGCCCGTATCCGCCGTGATGGCGCTCCTGGGATCCAGCATGTCGGGCATGGTCGCCTCCTTCGGGTGCGCTCAGTCGCAGGGCAGCCCCGTGCCTGGCGCCATGGGCGGGATGGGTGGCGGCATATCCCCGGACCAGAGGACGATGTCGCCGCAGACGAGGTGTGCCCTGGCCGCGAGCGTCGTACAGGCGCCGCCTGCGCCCTCGCATCCAACGGACCCGTCGGTGACCGTCGCCGTCGCCAGGGTCACGCCCGACGGCGAGACCAGCTCGAGGCTCCAGGGCAGGAGGCCGTTCCCGGCCACGGGCAGATCGAGCGAGCCGCCGGCGGCGGCAACACCGTGGGACGCCCCGTTGATGCGGACGTCCACGTCGAGCGTGGACGAATTGGTGACGTGGAGGTCGTACTCGCGCCCAAGCGGGCGCGCGCCGCAGCCCGCGAGCCCGCCCGCAATCGCGGCGACCGTGAGGATCGTCGCCGCGATGGACCGGAGCGAGCGGGTTCGCGAAGTGCTGCGCATGGTGGCGGCTCAGCCGGGCTGCGCGTGGACGGCCTGCGCCCGCGCGATGACCGGTGCCAGCGGCCCGTCCAGGGTGCCGTTGACAGGTTCCAGCTCGTAGCGGACCCGGACCAGCGGCTTGTCCACGCGCAGGACGCGCGTGAGGTCGATGGGCGTGGCCGCGAGGACCACGTCGGCCGGGATGGCCGCGAGGGCGGACTCCAGCTCGTGGACCTGCTTGGCCCCGTAGCCCATGGCGGGCAGCAGGCGCTCCAGGTGCGGGTACGTGGCCAGCGTGGCCGCCAGCTCGCCCTGGGCGTACGGTCGCGGGTCCACGCACTCGGCCGCGCCGAACCGGCGAGCCGCCACGATGCCGGCGCCATACGCCATGCCACCGTGTGTGAGCGTGGGTCCGTCCTCCACCACGGCCACCGTCCTCCCGGCGATCTCGCCGCCCTCGAGCGCGAGGGACGAGCGTGCCTCGACGACCCTGGCCCCGGGGTTCACGGCCGCGATGGACGCGCGGACCTGGTCCAGCGCCTCCGGCGTCGCGGAGTCCACCTTGTTGATGACGATGACGTCCGCGGACCGCAGGTTGGCCTCGCCCGGGTGGTAGCGGAGCTCGTGGCCGGGCCGCAGCGGGTCCGCGACCACCACGGCGAGATCCGGCCGGTAGAACGGCAGGTCGTTGTTGCCGCCGTCCCAGAGGACCACGTCCGCCTCGGCC
>CAIYZX010000159.1 GCA_903930745.1 uncultured Chloroflexota bacterium
CGCGATCTCGTCGCGTGGCACGGCACCTGCCGTGACGAGACGGCCGAGTGGCCGGGTCGCGCGGCGCAGGAGCGCTCCATCACCGAAGCCGCCGCGGGCGGCGACGCGTCCTAGCGGCCAGCGCGGAGGTACTGCCAGATGCCCACGTTCAAGCACCCCTGCCCGCACTGCGGGACGTACATCGCCCGCGATGCTGCCGCCTGCCCGAAGTGCGGGACGCGCGATCCCTTCTCGCCCGGGCGCTGTCCCGCGTGCCGTGCGCCGCTGGAGGATCCGTCCTGGGTGGCCTGCCCCAAGTGCGGGACGGCCGTGCGGGCGGTGCCGCAGGGGGCCGCGCCCGGTGCTCCCACGCCGGCTGCCACGCCCGGCTGGGGCCAGGCGGCTCCGGCTCCCGCCCCGGCCGCCAACGGCGCGATCCCCGGCTGGGGCCAGCCCGCCGCCCCCGCAGCGCCTGCTCCTGCTCCTGCTCCGGCCCCCGCGGCAGAGCCCGCGCCCCCGCCCGTCGCCGCTGCAGCCCCCGCGCCAACAGGCGGCGCCACCTGCAAGGCGTGCAGCTCCGTGCTGGCGCCGGACGCCCGCTTCTGCCGCGACTGCGGCACCCCGGTGGGCTGACCGGCCAACCGACACGCCCAGGAACGACAAGAGCCCCGGCAGGCGCCGGGGCTCTTCTTCGTGACGTGGCCGCGAGGGCCCGGAGGCTAGGCCGTCTTCGCCCCGCAGTTCCCGCAGAAGCGGGCGCCGGGCACCAGGTCATTGCCGCACTGGGCGCACTTGTTCTGGCCGGTGGGCGTGCCGCAGTTGGAGCAGAACTTCTCGGAGCCAACGGGCTTCGCGCAGTTCGTGCAGACCGTCTGCTTGGCGGACGTGTCGCCCGAGAAGACCGTCTGGTTCTGCATCGCCTCGCGCATCTGCGCCATCTCGACCGACGACCGCTCGGCCTCCATCTCGGCCGCGAGGTTCGGGGCGCAGCTCACGCACAGGCCGCGAGCCTGGTTCCAGCAGGTCTCGTCCACCCAGTTGTTGCAGCGCGGGCAACGGGTGAAGAGCGGCATGATCTCGTTCGCCGCCTTCTTGAGCGCCTCGTCACGGGCACCCCGGTCCGTCACGTCGCGGAGGGAGTCCACCGCGTTGGACGCGCCGCCGAAGAAGCCGCCGACGAGGCTGCTGGCACCCTGGAGGATGTTCCCCACGGTGCCCAGGTTGGAGCGGATGAACTCGCTCCGGTAGCCCGAGCCGCAGACGTCGCAGCGGAACTCGAACTGGTACCCGTTCTGGTCGGACAGGTCGCTGTAGTTGTTCGTGAAGGGCGTGAAGCCGGGCATCGGCAACTGTCTCCGCTGGCGGTCTGGCCGGATGGCCTGACGGTGGGTCGCTGGTGCGCAGGATACGGAAGGCCGCAGTGGCGCGGGTGCCCGAATCAGTGGGCAGGCACCGCGACCAGGGCCGCGAGGATCGGCGCCAGCCGATCGAGAGCCTCACGGGTCAGCGCCGGGAAGCGGCTCGGATCGTCCGGGGTGCCCACGTAGAACGTGATGTGGCGGAGCCCGCGGGCGTGGAAGGCCCGCACCTGCGCCGCAACCACGGCCGGCGAGCCCGCCAGGCACCCGGCCACGGGCTGCGCCGTCCCGTCCTCCGCGAGCACGAGGCGGGCCATGCCCGTGATCTCCAGCGTGGACGGATCACGACCCACCGCCGCACAGGCGCGCTCCACGATATCCAGCACCCGGTCCATCTCCGCGTCACCGGCAAGGTTCAGGTTCACGTTGAGGGAGTCGCCCCAGCGCGCGGCCACCTGCGCGGTCCGGTCGCCCAGGCCCGCGATCCAGAGCGGCGGCGCATCGGCGAGGTCCCCCCGCGGCAGCAGCTCGGCGTCATCGGTGGAGAAGAACTCGCCCTCGAAGGTCAGGCGCGGCTCGCGGAGCAGGCGCGCGGCCACCTCGGCCGCCTCCGCGTAGCGGGCGATGGGCCGGCGGGCATCGAAGCCGTACGCCTTCCACGAGGTGTCACGCTCGGGGACGCCGGAGCCCAGGCCGAGGATCGCGCGGCCGCCGCTCACCTCGTCCAGGGTCACGGCCATCTTGGCGAGCAGCGCCGGGTTGCGGAAGCCCGCGCACGCCACGAACGGGCCGATCTCCACCCGGCGGGTTGCCTCCGCGAGCGCGCTGACGATCGTCCAGCACTCCCAGAAGCCCACGCGCTCGCCGCCGGGCAGGTCACGCTGGAGGTGGTCCGGGACCCAGAGCGTGTCAACGCCCAGCTCCTCGGCCTCGCGGGCCAGGCTGCGGATCTCCTGCCAGGAGGCGTACGTGCGGTCCTTCCGGGGCCAGGTGGGCACGTTGAGCCCGATGCCAATCCGGCCCCCGGTTGCGTGGGCGCTGCTCGATCCCGTCGTCATGGCGCCATCATCGCGCGCCAGGCGCCGCCCGTCATGCGGAGACCGGCGAAGGTCAGCCGCCGTGGCGCGCAGCGTTCGCCACGATCGCATCGTGGACGTACTGCGCCATCCCCTCGCCCATCGCCTCGTACGTGGCGGTGAACCGCGGGTCCGCGAGGTACATCGCGGCGAGGCCCCTGTGCATCTCGTACGAGACCGGGTAGAACCAGCGGTCGACCTGGTCGCGGTGGGCCTCGGCCGCGTCCATCGCCGCCTCGCTCGTGGGCGGGAGCCCGGCGGTTCGTGCGGCCAGCATCGCCACCATGGCGGCCTCGCCGTCGGCCTTGATGCGGACCCAGTCCTCCTTCGTGTAGCCCTTCGTGCGGCGCGCGGACTCGCGGTAGGCGTCCGTGTTGCCCCAGCGCTCCGTGACCTCGGCCTCGTGCTCCTCCGGCTTGAAGTCGCCGAACACCTCCAGGCGCTCCTCCGGTGTCAGCGGGATGTCCAACTGGTGTGCCTCCATCGCAAGCCGCACGGCATCGCTGAGCCGTCGCAGGCGCTCCATCCGCTCCCCCAGCAGCGCGTGCTGACGGCGGAGATGGGCGAGCGTGTCCGTGCCGCCGTCCGCGAGGATCTCGCGGATCTCGTCCAGCCCAAACCCAAGCTCCCGGTAGAACAGGATCTGCTGGAGCCGCTCCACGTCCGGCTCGCCATAGGCCCGATACCCCGCGGCAGATCTGCCGCCGGGCGCGAGGAGCCCCAGCTCGTCGTAGTGGTGCAGGGTCCGGACGGTGATGCCGGCGAGCTTCGCCAGGCGGCCAACCGTGAGGGCCCGGGCTTCGGGTGCGGTCATGCGGCCACCATAGACCCTGACGTTACGTGAGGGTCAAGCCCCTCCGCCGCACCATCGCCGCGTGGGCGCAGTGGACTCCAGCCTCAGGCGGGTGCGGCCAGGTCGCGGCGCGGGAACCGCCAGAGCGCGTAGGCCAGTGCCACGGCTGCCACCCCAAGGAGGACCCAGACGTCCCGCACGTCACCGCGCGCGCCCAGGATCTCCAGCGGCTGGAGATAGTGGAACGGCGAGTACGGCTGGAGCCAGTCCGCGTCCGGCCAGAGCGTGCCCAGGATGTCGAAGAGGTACGTGAGGAACACGAAGCCGATGCCGAAGCCAAGCGGCCGCCCCAGCCGGTCCGACGAGACGGACGCCGCCAGCCCAACGCACCCCACCGAGAGCAGCAGGGCCACGGTGTTGACACCCAGCAGCGCGAGCTCGCCCAGGTCCAGGTCCGCGGCCACGCCGTAGCGGAGCGCTGCGACCCACGTCCCGGCCAGCGCGGCGAGGACCGTCACCAGCACCACGCCCGCCAGCACCACCACCCAGGTGAGCAGCAGGGTCCGGCGCGAGACCGGCCGGGCCAGCAGCACCTCAAGCGTGCCCCGCTGGCGCTCGCCCGCCACCGCGCCAACGCCCATGGCCAGCGGCAGGATCAGCTGCAGCCCAAGCCCGATTGGGTGGATCCACCCGAGGGCAACCGCCCCATCCAGGCTGAACGGATCCGCGCCCATCAGGCGCAGGAACGGCTTCGGGATGAGATCCGCGTCCATGAGGGTGGCCATCTGCCGGCCGAAGGTGGCGAAGATCACGGGCAGCAGGTACGACCAGGCGGCGAGCGCCACCGCCACCACCACGATGCGCAGACGCCAGGCCCGCACCGTCCGGCGCAGCAGCGGCAGGCTCACGAGCGCGGTCAGGCCGCGCAGGACGCTCACCCGGGCACCCCCGGTTCCTCGTAGTACGCCATGAAGGCGTCCTCCAGGCGCGCGGGCTCGATCGCCACGTCCGCAACCGCCACGCCACCCGCAACCGCCGCCGCCAGCGCGGCGAGGAAGGGCGATGGGTCACCGTCAAGCCATCCCGTCAGCCGCGGACCCGCAACCTCCACGCCGGACAGTCCGGGCGCGGACGCGAGCTGCGCAGGGACCGGACCCGCGCCCGCGAACGTGACGTCCAGGCGCCGCCGGTGCCGCGCGCGCAGCGCGTCCACGTCCTCCACTGCCACGAGGCTGCCGGCTCTGACCACGGCCACGCGGTCGCAGACCCGCTCCACCTCGGAGAGCACGTGCGAGGAGAAGAAGACGGTGCGTCCGTCACGCGCCACGTCGAACAGGATCTCGTAGAAGGCGCGCTGCATCAGCGGGTCCAGGCCTTCGGACGGCTCGTCGAGGATCGCCAGCTCCGGGTCATGCTGGAGCGCTCCCACGATCCCCACCTTCTGGCGCATGCCGCGCGAGTAGTCGCGGATGGGGCGGCGCAGGGTCCGCTCCGCAAGTTCCAGGCGGTCGCAGATCGCGGCCCGGCGCACCGGCGAACGGCCGGCGAGCGCCGCCTGGTCGTCCAGGTACGTCCGCCCCGTGAGTCCGTCATCGAGCGCGATGCCGCCGGGCAGGTAGCCGATGCGCCGCCGGATCGCCACGGACTCCCGCCCGATGTCCAGGCCCAGCACCGTGGCCCCGCCGGCCGTTGGGTGGAGGTGGCCCAGCAGGAGCCGGATGAGGGTGGACTTGCCGGCGCCGTTGGGGCCCAGGAAGCCGAAGACCTCGCCCTCGCGCACGTCCAGCGTCACGTCGTCGAGAGCGCGGATGAGGCGCGCGCCCGAGCCCGCGCAACGCCGGAGCAGGCGGGAGCCGGAGGCATAGTGCTTCGTGAGGCCTCGGGTCGCGATCGCGAGCGGCGTGGTGGGCTGCAGGGTCATGGCGACATGATCGCCCAGCCGCACGCGCCACGCGCGGAGCGGCCGGGACCCGGTAGATTCCGGGCGTGCTGTACCGCGCCGATCCCTGGCTCCACGTCATCGCAGGCTGCATGTCGTCCGGCAAGACGGACGAGCTGCTGCGTCTCCTCCGCCGCGCCGAGATCGCGCGCCGCCGGGCGCTGCTCGTGCGCCCGGACATCGACGACCGGACGCCGGGGGAATACGCCGAGAGCCGAAGCAAGGCCCGCTACCCGTCCGTGCTGATCCCGAGGAACGAGCCGGTGGCGATGCTTGCCCTGGCGCGAGAGCGGGACGCGGATCTCGTGGGCATCGAGGAGGCCCAGTTCTTCGACAAGTCCGTGGTTGGCGTCATCGAGACCCTCCGCCGCAGCGGCCGCCACGTCATCGCCAGCGGCCTCAACACGGACTTCGCCGGGCGCCCCTTCGGCCCGATGCCGGAGCTCCTGGCCCTCGCGGACCAGATCACGATGCTCTCCGCGATCTGCGTGGTCTGCGGCGAGACCGCGACGCGCACCCAGCGCCTCGTGGGCGGCCGGCCGGCGTCCCTGGATGACCCGCTCATCGTCATCGGCGGCTTCGACGGGCGCGCGGTGGAGACCTACGAGGCGCGCTGCCTGCGCCACCACGAGGTGAGCCCGGCCCGGACGGCCCGCGGCGTGGTCGCAGACGGCGACTGACCGCCGGGTGACCGTCGGCGCTAGTTGTCCACATTGGCGGCCGGCGTTGCGAGATTCGTGGACAACCTCCCCGTGACGACGCCGAACTTCGTGGACAACCACCTTTCTGACTTCGAATCCCGCGGGTACAGTTCGTCTTGCCCGAAGGGGCCGCAAGCGCCGACACCGGAGCGGGGAGCAATCGCCGCGCCGGGCCCCCGGACCGCCGCCGTGTAGGCCGCAAGGCTGATGAGGTGGCCAGGACCGGGGCCGCAGCGCCAGGACCAGGTTCGCCTGGTCGTGTCGCCGGTGAGTTGGTGCGGTACGGTTCCTTCGGGCACTTTCGTATGCCCGGGATCCACCACGCAGCAGGGGCCTCCGCAACCGGCGACCATGGGCAAGCTCTCCTCGGGACTCCTCCTCTACCGATGGCGCGACGGCGTCGTCCAGGTGCTGATCGCCCATCCGGGCGGCCCCATCTGGGCGCGGCGCGACCTTGGCGCGTGGAGCATCCCCAAGGGCGCGCTCAACGGCCCGGACGAGGACCTGCTCACCGGAGCCCGCCGCGAGTTCCTGGAGGAGACCGGCCATCACCCGCCGGACGGCAGCCCCATCGACCTCGGCGAGGTCAGGATGCGCTCCGGCAAGACCGTGCACGGCTTTGCGATGGAGGGTGAGCTTGAGCCCGGCCTGCTGCGCAGCCTCCGCGTGGACGTGGAGTGGCCGCCCAAGAGCGGGCGCTTCATCAACGTCCCGGAGATCGATCGCCTGCTGTGGGCAGACCCCGCCGAGGCGCGCCGGCGCCTGAACCCCGCCCAATCCGCCTTCGTGGACCGTCTTCTCACGGCGCTCGGAGCCAAGTAGGCTTCGCGACTCGGGCTGGCCAACGTGTCCCGGCCGGCCCACGCGGAGGATCCTGGGTGTTTGCTGAGTTCAAGGCGTTCCTGACCAAGTCCAACGCCCTCGCGCTGGCGGTTGGCGTGATCATCGGCGCGGCCCTGGGCAACGTCGTCAAGTCGCTGGTGGACGACATCATCATGCCGCCCATCGGGCTCATCCTCGGCGGCGTGGACTTCACGGGGCTCAAGATCGTGCTCAAGGACGCGGTGGGGGGCGATCCGGCCACCGAGGTGGCGATCCGCTGGGGCGCCTTCGTCCAGGTGACGATCACCTTCGTCATCGTGGCGTTCGTGGTCTACCTGATCACCAAGACGCTGATCCGCGAGCCCGAGGCGGCCCCCGCCGCACCGCCGGAGCCCACCGATGAGGTGAAGCTCCTCACCGAGATCCGCGACGCGCTGCGCAAGTAGCGTCACGCCCGCGTGCCCGGCGTAGCATCCGGGGATGCGGATCGATCTCAACGCGGACGTGGGCGAGGGCCTGCCCGATGACGAGGCCATCCTCGCCTGCGTCACGTCCGCCAACGTCGCCTGCGGTGCGCACGCGGGCGATGCCGCCACGATCGCGCGCACGATCGCCCTCGCCGCTCGACACGGCGTGGCCGTTGGCGCCCACCCTGGATACCCGGATCGCGAGGGCTTCGGGCGGCACGAACTGGGGCTCACCCCCGCGGCGATCGAGCGGTTGGTGGCCGAGCAGGTCGCGGTGCTGCTCGCCGCCTGCGAGGCGGCGGACGTGCCCCTCGCACACGTCAAGGCCCACGGAGCGCTCTACAACCGGGCGGCCCGCGACCCCGACGTGGCGGCGGCCGTGGCACGAGGTGTCGCCGCGGTGGCGCCCGATGCGGTCCTCGTGGTGCTCGCTGGCTCCGTGGCGGTTGCGGCGGCCCGGGCCGCGGGTCTCGCCGTGGCCGAGGAGGCGTTCGCGGACCGCGCGTACGAGGCCGATGGCTCGCTGCGCTCGCGCGCGCTCCCCGGAGCCGTGCTGGACTCGCCGGCCGCGGCTGCCGCACAGGCGGTCGCCATCGCCCGCGGAGCCATCCCCCTGGCCGAAGCCGGCGGCGGCGAGCTTGTGGTTCGTGCGGACACCGTGTGCGTCCACGGCGACCTGCCCGGTGCGGCGGCCCGTGCCGTGGCCGTGCGCGCGGCGCTGATCGCAGCGGGCGTAGACCTGCGGGCGCCGGACCACCTGCGCACTCGATGAGCGACGAGGCTCCCGCCGGACCGTTCGTGGCGCCCGTGGGCGACGATCACCTGCTGGTGGATCTCCGCGAGCCCGTGTCCGTGACCGCGGCACGCAGGGCACGGCTCCTCGCCGCCGCCATCCGGGCGCGGTGCGCGGACGGCGACCCGGACATGACCTGCGTCATGGAGGCGGCTGAACCCGTCGCCGCCGCCTCCAGCGTCCTGGTTCCCCTGACGGCCGGCGGCCCGGGGGCGGTGACGACAGCGATCGAGCGGCTCGAGGCCGTCCTCCTTACGCTCGCGCGAGAGCTGCCCGCAGACCCTCCCCCGTCCCCCGGCGCCCGCGAGCACGTGCTTGCCGTCCGGTACGGCGGCGACGCGGGCCCGGACCTGGCGGACGTGGCCGAGGCCGCGGGCCTGGACGCCGCAGATGTCATCTCGCTCCATGCCGGCACTCCGTACGAGGTCCTGTTCATGGGCTTCGCCCCGGGCTTCGGCTACCTCGGCGAGCTGCCCGAGCGGCTCCGCCTCCCCCGTCTCGCCACACCGCGCGTGCTCGTCCCGGCCGGGAGCGTGGCCATCGCGGGCGCGATGACGGGCGTGTACCCGGCGGACAGCCCCGGTGGCTGGCGGCTGCTGGGCACGACGGACGCCCGCCTCCTGGATCGCACCGTCCCGGAGCCTGCGCTCCTTCGTGCCGGCGACCTCGTCCGGTTCCGGCCCGCATGAGCAGCCTGGAGATCCTGGACGCCGGAGCGCTGACGATCCTCGTCGGCGGCGCCGGCCTGCCCGAACCCGCCGATGCCCGGTCGCACCGGGTCGCAGGGCTGCTTGCCTCCAACCCGCCATTCCCGGACTCGCCCGCTCTCGAGGTGACCGCCGGGCCCCTGGAAGTGCTCGCGCACGGGACGCTCTGGCTCAGCCTCGCCGGCGCGGACCTCGGCGCCCGGACGCTGCCGGACAACCGCCGCGTCGCCCCCGGCAGCGGGTTCGCGCTCGGCGACGGACAGCGGCTTCGCCTGGACGGCCTCCAGGGTGCCGGACTGCGGGCCTACCTTGGGACCCATCGTGGCTTCACGGCACCCGACGGCGCGCGACACCTTCGGGGCGCCCGTCCGGTGAGCCTGGAGCCCGGGGGGCTGCTGGACGTCCACACCACCACCGCGCTCACGCCGTCACGGTGGGCCGGGCCCGTCACGGCCGTTCCGCACACCGTTCGAGCGGTCGTTGGACCGCACGCCCGCCTTCTGCCCCAGGAGGCCAGGGACGCCGTCTGGGCGACCACCTGGACCGTGGGCCCGGAGAGCGACCGCCAGGGCCTCCGGCTGGCGGAGCACCTGGGTGTCCCGCAAGGTGGCCTCGGCGACCTGCCCAGCCTCCCGGTGATCACGGGCGTGATCCAGCTGCCGCCGGATGGCCGGCCGATCATCCTGGGCGTGGACGCCCAACCCACCGGCGGCTACCCGGTGATCGCGGTGGTCGCGGCCGTGGACCGCCCGGCGCTGGGCCAGCTCCGGCCGGGCGATCGCCTGCGTCTGACCCCCATCGGCGCCGAGGAGGGCAGGCGGGCGTTCGACGCCGACCGCGCGGCGCTGCTCGCCGCCGGCACGGCCCTGCTGGAGGCAGGGGCGTGGGATCAGCTCTGGCACGACTCCGGCGCCTGACCGCCGCTCCCGCAGCACAGCGGCGGCACGTCACCCGTCCACGGTGGCACACTTTCCCGCCCCACCGCACACTTGCCACCGATGACCTACGACGACCCAGACCTCCCCTACCCGCCCGGTGACCCGCGCGCGGACGTGCCGCGCATCGGCGGCTCCCGCCCCACCGCCGGCCGTGGCGACCGGGCCACCAGGCCCGCCCATCCGCGCCGCTCCGGCATCGGCATCGCCGCCACCATGGGCATCCTGGTCGTCGTCGCCTTCACCCTCCTGGGTGCCAGCCTGGGTGCCGTGGCCGTCACCGTCTTCGCCCGTGCGTCCGTTGGCCTCCCGGACCCCTCGCTCCTGGAGAAGGTGGAGCTGCCCGAGCAGTCCGTGGTCTACGACCGCACCGGCAAGATCGAGCTGGCGCGGTTCGGCGACTTCAACCGCGAGACCGTCCTGTTCGCGGACCTGCCGCCGGCGCTCGTGGACGCCACCACGTCCATCGAGGACCGCACGTTCTGGGAGAACAGCGGCTTCGATCCCGTGGGCATCATCGCGGCCGCCCGTGATGCGGTCCTGGGCCGCCCGCGTGGCGCCAGCACCATCACCCAGCAGCTGGTCCGGCAGCGCCTGCTCACCACGGACGGCACCGCGCAGACCCAGCAGACCTTCGACCGGAAGATCAAGGAGATCATCCAGTCCGTCCGCGTGACGCAGGCGTACCCGGGCGAGGAGGGCAAGCAGCGGATCATCGCCGCCTACCTCAACCAGAACTTCTACGGCAACGAGTCGTACGGCGTGGCGGCCGCGGCGAAGGCCTACTTCGGCGTGGAGCTCAAGGACCTGACGCTGGCCCAGGCCGCGATCCTCGCGGCGATCCCCAAGGCGCCGTCCAGCTACGACCTGGTGGCGAACGCGGTCCTCGAGTGCCTGGACCCCGCCGCAACCGAGGAGACCTGCACCCAGACCCAGCTGGTGGTGCCGGCCGATACCACCATCGTCCAGCGCCGGAACCAGGTGCTGGCGGCCATGCAGCGCGACCTGCCGCTGCCCCTCACGGGCTCGCAGTACACGGCGGCGGACTTCGAGGCGGCGATCGCCGAGAAGGTGATCCTCGCCCCACAGCGCACCACCGCCTGGAAGGTGCCGCAGTTCGTCTACCGCGTCCGCGACGAGCTCACCCTGCGGATCTGCGGCGAGGACGCGGAGACGTGTCCCATCCTGGAGCGCGGCGGCCTCACGATCACCACCACGATCGACATGCGCCTCCAGGGCATCGCGGAGAAGTGGGTCAAGGCGGCCACGATCATCCCGCACGCCAAGAACCCGAAGATCGCGGCGAAGGCGCTGGGTCTCACGTATGACGACTGGATGGCCAACCTGCGGAGCAAGACCCTCCGCAACGGCGCCCTCATCGCCATCGACTACCAGACGGGGCAGATCCTGGCGTACCAGGGCTCCGCCGATCCCACGGCCACGAACGCGAACAAGCGCTTCCAGCCGAAGTTCGACGTGCTTGCCGACGGCTGGCGCCAGCCGGGGTCCGCGTTCAAGCCCATCGTGTACGGCACGGGCATCGCCAACAGGACGATCACCGCGGGCTCCATGTTCATGGACGTCACCACGGACTTCGGCGGCGGCTACACGCCCACCAACGCGGACATGCTGGAGCGCGGACCCCTGCGCGCCCGCGATGCCCTGCGCTTCTCGCTGAACATCCCGGCCGTGAAGGCCATGGCGATCATCGGCAACGACAAGGTGGCCGCGCAGGCCGAGGCGATGGGCGTCCAGTTCGCCTCCGATCCCGCGGCCGCGGGCCTCGCCTTCGCGCTGGGCGTGCAGGAGGTCCACCCCACGGACCTCGTCCGGGCGTACGGCGCGCTGGCCAACGGCGGCGTCCTGGTCCCGCAGACCACGCTGGTCTCCGTGGTCCGCGCGGACGGCACGCCGGTCATCTCCGCCGACACGCAGGCGGACAAGCCCACCCAGGCGATCGATCCGGGGGCGGCCGCGATCGTCACAGACATCCTGGCCGGCAACACGGACCCGAAGCAGAACCCGTACTGGGGCGAGTTCCGGATCAAGGACGGCGACCGCCGGCGGCCGGCCACCCTGAAGACGGGCACCAACAACGACGCGCGCGACCTCAACGCGTACGGCTACCTCGCCGCGCCAACGGCCGGCGGACGTGAGGCGGGCGAGTACGCGCTGGCGGTGGGCGCCTGGAACGGCAACTCCGACAACTCGCTCGTCTCCACGCCCAATGACCCGCTCTTCTCCATCGAGGTCACCACGTACGTCTGGCGGGGCTTCCTCCAGGAGGCGTCCAAGGGCTGGGAGATCAACGACTTCACGGTCCCGGCGGACGTGGAGCGCGTGGCGGTGGACCCGTGGACAGGCCTGCGTGCGGAGGCCGGCGCAGTGTCCGTCACGGAGCTCTACCTCCCCGGCACGGCGCCTGCAGGCGGGCTCGCGCCCGAGCTGCGCTGTGGCGAGGCGGTCCTCTCCGCGGTGGGCTTCGAGCAGACGCATTCGGCCTGGCTGGCCGCGGACCAGGCGTGGCTCAAGCGGGCCGCGAAGGGTCCGGGCGTCCGTGGCGGTCCGGAGGGGACGCGCACGTCGTACTTCTACAACACGCGCTTCAACCCGTACGGCAAGTCCTGGGGCCCGCTGCTCTTCGCCGGCAACGGCTGCGCCTCCCCGTCGCCATCCGGCTCGTTCGACCCGTGCGCCTCGCCGGATCCGTCAGCGTCCGTGGACCCGCTGGCCACCGTTGACCCACTGGCAACGCCGATCGTCTGCCCGTCTCCGTCAGACTCGGGGTCCCCGTTGCCCTCGGACTCGCCGTCCGTGGAGCCC
>CAIYZX010000160.1 GCA_903930745.1 uncultured Chloroflexota bacterium
TCCCCCGGCGCCACGAGGACCACGCCCGCGGGCGCCGCCTCGAAGACGGATGTCCGGGTGCCCACGGCATCCGCGACGAGCGAGCCCGCCCGGACGGACGCCGTGCCCTCCAGGACCAGGACGAGGACCTCCGCGTCGTCGCCGGCCCGCTCCACGCGGGCGCCCGGTGCCAGGCGGTGGACGTCCAGGGACGTCCATGTCCAGCCCGCGGACGCCGGCGTCAGGCGGTGGAGCACGCCATCGGCGGCCGCAACGGCCCCAACGGCCCCGGCGGCCCCGGCGGCCCTGCGAACGAGCGGCGACGGCATCGGCAGCCCTCCGTTCCCAGCCCTGTCCAAGCGTCCGACGAGGGGATCAGCGCGTGAACCGCGACGCGTCCTGGTAGGGCGCGCCCGGGATCATCAGGTACCGCTGGCGGCCCTTGTTCTCGTCGAAGCTCTCGCGCGCGGCGTTGACCGCGGGCATCTCCGACACCATCGGCGTCGCCATCTCCCACCAGGAGTTCGCGTAGCCTCGGACGCGCTCGTGCCAGTCCGTCTGGACCACGATGCACACGGTCTCCGTGCCGGCGCGCGCATCGGCCAGGGCGGCCCGGAGCTCCGGCAGCGTCTTGACCTCCAGCGCCTTCGCGCCCATGCCCTGGCACATCTTCACGAAGTCCAGCTGCATCTCCGGGCCGTCGTACGCGCCGGAGGCCGTGCGGTAGCGGTAGTGGCAGCCGAAGCCCTCGGCGCCCACCTGCTCGGACACGCGGCCAACGGAGCTGTAGCCCTTGTTGTCCACCACGACCACGATGAGCTTGAGGCCCTCCTGGACGGCGGTGGTGATCTCGTTGGACATCATCTGGAACGAGCCGTCGCCCACCATCACGTAGACCTCGCGGTCCGGGGCGGCCAGCTTGGCGCCAAGGCCGCCGGCGATCTCGTAGCCCATCGTGGAGTAGCCGTACTCCACCTGGTAGCTGGAGACGTCTCGCGAGCGCCACAGCTTGAGCAGGTCGCCCGGCAGCGAGCCCGCGGACGTGACCACCACGTCGCGCGGATCCGTGGACGCCTCAACGGCGCCGATGACCTCGCCCTGCGTGAGCACGTCGCCCACGCTGTACCCGTAGACGCGGGTGACCTCGGCGTCCCACTGGCGGTTGAGGTCCGCCACGCGGGCCTGGTACGCGCTCTCCGTGCGGTAGTCGCCCACCGCCACGGCCAGCTCCTCCAGCGTGGCGCGCGCGTCGCCCACGAGCGGGATGGCCGCGTGCTTGTAGGCGTCGAACTCCGCGACGTTGATGTTGATGAACCGGACGTTCGGGTCCTGGAACGCGGTCTTGGACGCCGTGGGGAAGTCCGTGAACCGGGTGCCGATGCCGATGACGAGGTCCGCCTCGGGGCCGATGACGTTGGCCGCGAGCGTGCCGGAGACGCCGGCGCCGCCCAGGCTCAGCGGGTGGTCGTAGGGCATCGCGCCCTTGCCCGCGTGCGTCTCCGCCACCGGGATGCCGGTCTGCTCGGCGAACCTGCGAAGGACGTCGGCCGCCTCGCTGTAGCGGACGCCGCCACCCGCGAAGATCACGGGGCGCTTGGCCTCGCGGATCCACTTGGCGGCCGCCGCGAGCGAGCTCGTGTCCGGGCGGTTGCGCGGGATGCTCCACACGCGCCGCTCGAACATCTCCACCGGGTAGTCGAACGCGTAGGTCTGGATGTCCTGCGGCAGCCCCAGGAAGACGGCGCCGGTCTCCGCGGGCGAGGTGAGGATGCGCATCACCTCCGGCATGACCGTGATGACCTGCTCCGGGCGGTTGATGCGGTCCCAGTAGCGGGTGACCGGGCGGAAGACGTCGTTGACGCTGGTGTCCTGGCTGCTCTGCCATTCGAGCTGCTGGAGGACGGGGCTCTGGACGCGCTCCGCGAACGCGTCGCCGGCCATGAGGAGGACCGGGACGTGGTTGATGGTGGCGGAGGCCGCGCCCGTGACCATGTTGGTTGCGCCGGGGCCGATGGACGTGAGGCACGCGTACGCGCCCATCCGGTTGCGCAGCTTGGCGTAGCCCACGGCCGCGTGGACCATGGCCTGCTCGTTGCGGGTCAGGTAGTACGGGAAGTCCGCCTCGGCCTGCTGGATGGCCTGGGCGACGCCGCCGATGTTGCCGTGGCCGAAGATGCCCCA
>CAIYZX010000161.1 GCA_903930745.1 uncultured Chloroflexota bacterium
CCGGCGACACGCCAGGCGCCCACCACGCCCGCCTCGGGGTCCACGAGGCCCATCGCGCCCCGCTCGAACCCCAGGCGTCCCACGATCTCCGCCAGCCCGCGCTCCAGCAGCGTGTCCGGGTCATGCGTGGACGCCAGCACGATGCCGATGGCGTTGATCGCCGACAGCTCGCCCAGGCGCCGCCGCAGCGCCTCCTCGGCGGCCGCCCGCTCCGTCTCCAGTGCCGCGCGTGCGGCCTCCGCCGCCTCCCGATCCGCGGCCGCGCCGGACCGGTCAGGCCTCGGAACCCGCGCGAACCTGTCCGCCCGGAAGCTCAGATCCCGGCTCCGTTGGCGGCAGGGGCCTCGCCGTCCGCCGACAGCGCACGCCCGATCGCCGGACCCGCCAGCGCCGCGATCGCCGTGACCACCTTGAGGTCCGCGGCCCGGAAGATGCCCGCGGTGGCCGTTGCGCCAACCACGCCGATCGTCCGGTCGCCGGCCCGCAGCGGGACCACCACGAGCGAGCCACCGGCCCGCTCTGCGTCCGTCGCCCGGGGATCGTCCGCGGCGGACTCCACGTACTCGCCCACGCCGCTTGCCGCCACCGCGCCCGCGATGCCGGTGCCGCTGGTCACGGACGTGATGGGGGAGCCCTCGCCGTCGGCGCCCGGGGCCGGCGTCATCGGGCCGTCGGCCCCCTCCGTCCCGTCGCCCGCGGCGCCCGCGGCGCCCGCGGCGCCCGCGGCGCCCGCGGCGCCCGCGAGCAGCAGGAAGCCCCGCGCGTCGTGCGGCAGGCGCGACAGCTCCGCAACGGCGGTGGCCACGATGGGCTCAAGATCGTCATGCCCGCCGATGACCGCGGCCAGGTCGTAGATCAGGGACAGCTCGCGGTACCGCTCCAGGGCCTCGTTGGCGAGGGAGCGCTTGTCGCGCTCGCGCGCGGCAGCGTACGAGAGCACACCGGCGATGCCACGGGCGGCCCGGCCACCCTCCACCCAGCCCAGGACCTCGTCGTCGAGCGTGATGTCCACGCGGGCGTGGGGGTCCGCGTGGGTGCCATCGGCGGCCCCACGCTCGATGATCGCCTCGCCCGTGATGTCGCGGATCGTGACGGCGGTGTCGATGCCAGCGAGGAGCGCGGAGACCATGGGCGCCACGTGGCGGTGGCGGACGATGAGACGACGCAGCTCGCTCATGCGGCCCCCAGGACCTCGTGGGCGATCGCCAGCAGCTCGTCGGGATCGAAGGGCTTGGTCAGGTACCGGTTCGCACCCGCCTCCAGCCCGGCATCGCGGTCCTGCGCCTGGCCCTTGGCCGTGAGCAGCACGATGTGGGTGCCGGCGATGGCCGGGTTGGCCCGAACGGCGCGACAGACCTCGAGGCCGTTGCGCTTGGGCATCTGCAGGTCCAGGAAGACGAGCGTGGGCTGCTGGGCCTGGATGGCCTCGAGCGCCTCGTCGCCATCGGACGCGGTGTAGAGGTCCACGCCCTCGTCCAGGAGCTCTTCGAGCGCCTGCTCGATCAGCAGGCGGATGTGGTGCTCGTCGTCCACGATGAGGACGCTTGTGGACATCGACCCTCCCGACGTTTCCCCGTTCCAGTAGGGGGCACACGATGCCCGATGCGGTGCATCGCTGCAAGGGTGGCCCGCCCGGTGGGGCATGATGGGCGCATGACGACGCCGCCCGCCAGCCCCAGCCCTTCCTCGCCCTCGCCCTCGCCCTCGCCCTCGTCCTCGGACGAGATCCCGCCGCGGTCCGCGATCCGGCGGCGCGTGCTCGCGGGCGAGACGGTCTTCGGCCTGTTCCTGGACTTCGGGTCCATCGCGGCCGCGGAGATCGTGGCGCGGGCCGGGTTTGACTGGGTCATCGTGGACCTGGAGCATGGCTACGCGGGCGAGACGGAGCTGCTCTCGCAGCTGGTGGCGATCCAGGCGACGCCGTGCGCGGCGCTGGTCCGCGTGGTCTCCGCGGAGCGGATGCGCGTGGGCCGCGTGCTGGACCTGGGCGCGGACGGGCTGATGATCCCGCGCCTGGAGTCCGTGGCGGACGTGCGCGAGACGGTGTCGTGGATGCGCTACCCGCCGGCCGGGATCCGGGGGCTGGCGGCGATCACGCGCGGCGCCGGCTACGCGACCGTGCCGCACGCGGAGATCGCGCCGATCAACGAGCGGGTGCTGGGCGTGTTCCAGGTGGAGTCGCCGGCGGCGGTGGCGGCGTCCGCGGAGATGGCCGCGCTGGACGGCGTGGACGTGCTCTTCGTGGGCCCGGCCGATCTCTCCCACGCGATGGGCATCCCCGGCCAGTTCACGCACCCCGCGTTCCTGGCTCACCTGGACACGGTCGCGGCGTCCGCGCGGGCGCACGGCAAGGCGGCCGGAATCCTGCTCCAGGGGACCGCGGACGTGGCCGCGTA
>CAIYZX010000162.1 GCA_903930745.1 uncultured Chloroflexota bacterium
AGGAGCAGCGCCAGCGCCAGGGCCAGCGCAACGGGCACCCAGCCGGCAACGAGGAGCGAGAGCATGGCGTCCTCGGCATCCAGCTCCGAAGCGCGTGACCACGCGAGATCGCGAAGGGCAGGCGATGGGCGCCCGTGGAGCAGCGCCAGCACGCGAACTGCCACGGAGTAGCCCACGAGCGCCACCACGGCGGCCGCCACGGAGCCGTAGCGGATCGCGAGATCCGCGTGCAGCACGTGGGGTACGAACGCGATGGCCGCCACGACGACGACAAGGCCGATGCCATGCGCCATGACGCCGGTCAACGCGCCGCGGATCGGCGCTTCGACCTGGGCTCGCGGGTCTGCCTCCATGGGGAAGGCATCGGGCGCGCTGATGCGCCCACGCACGCCACGAACAGGGCGACCGTTCGGGGTAGGCCTCGGGCTCAGGCGGTGGGGTTCACCACGTAGAGACGGATCAAGGGCGGCAGGAGTCGGCGGCGGCGGGTGCCGCGCGCCATGCCCAGGGCGAAGGCCAGGGCCAGGATCATGGGGTAGAGGCCGCCGGCGGCGGAGATGAGCGTGCCCAGCAGGACGTTTGTGCCCTGGGGGTCAGACACGGCGATGGCCGCGTTGCCGAACCGGTCCATCAGCATGAGCGTGCCGGCGAGAAAGCCGATGAACCACGCCGCTTCTGGGTTGGTGCCCTCACGGGGGCCCATCACGAGGCGGGCGGCGATCATCAGCCAGACGGACGCCGTGGCCATCAGGCCCAGCAGCGAGACGAGGTTCAGCCAGCCGATCACCTGCGAGAGGTCAACGATCTGGCCGATCTGGGCGGCGAAGAGGAACCAGGTCACCGCGGGACCCGCGAGGGCCGCGATCAGCAGGATCCCCTTGTGCGGGCGAGCGCCGGCGCGGGCGAGTCCATCACCGATCGAGAGGCCGCCGCTGATCGTGGGGAGCACCAGGGACGTTGTGAGCAGCCACATCGCCCACCCGCCCACCTGGGTGTTGTCCGAGAGAGCGGCGGCGATCGGCGGCGCGACATTGCCGAGAAGCTGCAGGAGGTGCGTCACGATGGACCGGCCCAGCGGCTGGACGCCGATCAGCAGGGCACCGCGCCAGAGCCAGCGATTGGTCTTCCGGGCCCGTGGGAAGCCCAGCTCCACGAAGAGCACGAGCGAGATCAGCACGGCCTGGCCGAGACGCCCGAGAACGTAGAGCGCGACGCGACGCGGCTCCACCTGGTCCAGGACCCCGGCCACGAGCAGCGGCTGCAGCTCCATGGCGAGGTAGACGAGGGCGCTGATGACCGAGAGGACGCCCCAGCGCGAGACGCTCGCCTTGATCGCGGCCATCCCGCGCGGCTGGGGGCGACGGCGGGTCATGCGCTGACGGTGGGCGAGGTGCGCCATTGGGGCTCCTTGGGCTGGGGCTACGGGTTCGGGCTCGGGTTCGGGTTCGTCAGAGGGCGGGGCGCACGAGGTCGGTGAGCTGCGCCATCTCGGCGTCGGCAAGGATGAGATCGGCGGCTTCGGCGTTCTGCTCCAGCTGCCGGACGGTGCGGGCGCCCGGGATCGCGACGGTGTTCGGATGGCCGATGACCCAGGCCAGCGCCACCTGCGCGGGCGTTGCGCCGTGGGCTCGGCCGATGTCCTCGAGGGCTCCCCGGACCGTCTCCGGATCAACGGGGAGACGACCGGAGGAGAGGAGCCGGCGACGCCGGAGCTCGTTCGGCTGGGGCGGGGCGGCATCGGCTGCGGCGTCGGCATCGGCTGCGCCGCGAGCGGCTGCGGCGGCCTCGTCGTCCCGCGGCCCGGTGAGCAGGCCCTGCGCCAGCGGCGAGTACGCCACCACCACCCGGCCCTTGGCGGCGGCCCAGGGGACCAGCGTCTCGGCGGGGGCGGGCGAGAGCAGCGAGAAGCGGACCTGGTTCGCCACCACCGGGGCCTTGAGCGCGCGTTCGGTGGCCTGCCAGGCGCCCAGCGAGTAGTTGGAGACGCCCACGTTCCGGACAAGCCCGGCCTCGCGCAGCGGGCGCACGGCCTGCATCACGCGGCGCGGCGAGACGAACGGGTTTGGCCAGTGCGCGTAGTACAGGTCCAGCGCGTCCACGCCCAGCCGCCTCCGGCTGCCCGCGGCCTGCCAGGCCACGAACTGCTCCAGGGGTGCCACCGGCATGAACTTGGTGGCGACCGTCAGTCCCGTGCGGGCCTCTTCGGGGAGCTGCGGGAGGACCTCGCCGATGATCCGCTCGCTGTGCGCGGGACCGTAGATCTCCGCGGTGTCGATCATCGTGATGCCAAGCTCCACGGCGCGTCGGATCAGCGCCGGCGCCACGTCGCGCGCATAGGCCTCGCCGTAGCCCCACTCCCGGGACCCGAACTGCCATGTGCCAAGGCCCACCATGGAAAGGCGCAGGCCGCAGGCATCCACGTATCGCATCGGCAGAGGATATGCCCAGCACGTGCGTGCAGGCCGTAGGCGGCGCGCAGGCCGCGGTCATTGCCCTGGCCTGCGGTTGTGTCACACAGGTGGCACAGGGGCGCATCATGGTGGCGTCATGCGATGGCCCTTCTCACTGACCAAACCCAGTGCGCCCAAGCCGCCGAAGCCGCCCAAGGCGCCGCTCCCCCACTCCAGCGGGCTGCCCCACGCCTGGCCGATGAACGCCGCGGCCCTCGCCGCCACCGCGCGTCTCCTCTCGGACAGCCGTGGAGGGGCGGGCGGCATGGGGGAGGGCGCCGGGACCGCCGATGACGACGACCTGGGCGCCCTCATGCTCCTCGCCTGTGCATCGTGCGGGCGCACGGACCTCCCGTTCGTGGACGGCTGGCCGGACCTGACCTGCGAGGAGTGTGACGAGGCGATCAACTTCGACTCGCTGATGGAAGCAGGCGCCTTCGACGACGTCCTCTGACCGCCAGTGGTCAGACGGGCCTGCGGCGCTCGGCGGTCGGGCCAGGGCTCAACCGTGCTGGCGCCGGCTCGCGTGCAGCTCCGCGAGGATGGCGCTGACCAGCCCCTGCCGATCCTTCGTGGAGGCGCCGCGGAACTGCACCCCGTAGCAGTGCCTGGCGACGGGCCGCACCACCAGCGCCTGCAGCGTGGGCACGGTGCTGCCGGACGTTGCGGGGCGCATGTCATACGAGCGCCCGATCACCAGCTCGCCGGCGGCCTGCACGAGCGCGCCGCTCCCTGAGACGTCCAGGATCCACGCATCCACGCCGGGGCCCTCGGGGGCACCCCGTTCGGTGAACGTGGCCGCCCATCGGACGGGGAACCTGGCGTAGCGGCGGCCGGTGGTCCGGCCAATCGGGACCGGCGCGCCCACTTCCACGAGGCCCCGCTCGGGACCAAGGTTCCGAATGGCCAGGATGGGCGACGCCCTGAGCGAGCCCACCGGCAGGCCATCCTCAGCGAGCAGGCGGACCTCCATGCCGGACATGAGGCTCGCGAGTCCCCGCTGGTCCGGGCTGGCGATCACCACGCGACGGGCGTCGGCGGACACGACGACACCGCGGACGCGAACGCTGCGCTGCTCATCGTCCTCCGCGATGATCACGATCTGCCCCCGAGCGGGCGCGAGCTGATCCATGCACCTTGGCCATGTGGCGGTCCTGGACGCGTGACGGGTACAGCGTCCACCCGCAGGTGCGTTCATACCACGGCGCGCCGCCGCCGGCACGGCCGAAACGACGAGGTCA
>CAIYZX010000163.1 GCA_903930745.1 uncultured Chloroflexota bacterium
CGCTCACTCGGCGGAGATCAGGTACCGGTAGTGGGGCTGCCCGCCGTGCTGGGTGTCCACCTCGATGCCGGGCGCGGCCTCGAGGATCCTCCGGGCCAGCTCCTCCGCGGAGTCCAGCGTGGCGTCCGCGCCGTAGTAGAGCGTCACCATGGAGAAGCCGGGCTCCAGGCGGGCGACGGCGGCCAGGACGGCGCGGGTGGCATCGTTGTCCACCGACAGGAGGCCGTCGTCCGGGTCCAGGACGATGATCTGGCCCTTGCGCACCTTGTGGCCGCTCACGGTGGCGTCGCGGACCGCCTCGGTGACCTGCAGCGTCTGGAGGCCCCTGCCCTCGGTGGTCATGGCGGCGGCGATGTCCGCGATGGGGCTGCCGTGGTTGTTCGCGAGGGCGAAGAGGGCGGCGATGCCCTCCGCGCAGTTGCGGGTGGGCACGACGTGGACCGGCCGGTCGATCATCGTGGCGACCTGGCGCGCGGCCATGACGATGTTGGGGTTGTTGGGCAGGACGATGATCTCGTCCGCGTCGCTGGCCTGGACCGCCTCAAGCAGCTCGCCCGTGGACGGGTTGGCGGTCTGGCCGCCCATCACGATCCGGAACGACGACCACTCGGCGGACATGCTCGCGTTGTCGGACAGGATGGCGGCCAGCCCATCCGACGGCGCGACGGCCACGATGCCCAGCGGCATCCGGGCCGCGACGGCGGGCTCGGCATCGGCGGCATCGGGCGCACCGGCGTCGGCGGCGGCCACGGCGGTGGCTGCCGTGGCGGACCCCTCGCCCCCGGCCTCGCCCACGAACGCGGCGGCCTTCGCCTCGCGCACGTCGCTCGCCTGGTTGTCCAGGTTCTCGATGGTGATCCGCGACAGGGTGCCGATGCCGAGGCCATAGGCGATGACCTGGTCCGGGCGCTCGTTGTGGACGTGGATCTTGACCATCTTCTCGCTGCCGGCCACCAGCACGGAGTCACCGATGGACGTCAGGTGGTCCCCGATCGCGGCGATGTCCAGGCTCTCGCCGGGCCGCGCGGTCAGCAGGTAGACGGTCTCGTAGCCGAACGCGGACTCCTCGCCACCGGCGGTCTCCACGTGCGCGGGGACGTGGACCGGGGCGGGCTTCGCGGGTGCCGGGGCCGCGCCGGCGTCAACCGCCCGGCCGCGGGCCAGCTCCAGGGCTCCCTGGAAGAGCCGGAAGAGGCCCTGGCCGCCGGAGTCCACCACCTTCGCCTCACGGAGGATCGGGAGCAGGGACGGCGTCTTCGCGACGGCCTTCTCGGCGGCGTCCACGGTGGCGGCGAGCACGGACTCGATGGCGGGATCACGCTCCGCGGCGGCCACGGCGGCGGCGGACGCCTCGCGGATCACCGTGAGGATGGTGCCCTCCACGGGCTTCGGGACCGCCTTGTACGCCTTCCGGGTGCCGGCCTCCAGCGCATACGCGAGGTCCAGGCCGTTGAAGTGGCGCTTGCCCGCGAGTGCCTCTGCGATGCCGCCCAGGATCTGGCTGGTGATGACGCCGGAGTTGCCGCGGGCGCCCATGAGCGCGCCGAAGCCAACCGCGTGGGCAAGCTGTCCAACCTCGGCGTCCGGGCCAACACGGTCACCCTCGTCCAGGGCCGCCTTCACCGTGGCCAGCATGTTGCTGCCGGTGTCGCCGTCCGGGACCGGGAAGACGTTGAGGGCGTTGATCTCGTCAACGTGCGCCTCGAGGTTCGCCACCGCCGCGCGGTAGGCCGCGAGGAACCCCGCGCCGTCGCAGACCCGCCGGGCCATCAGGCGACGTCCGTGCCGCTGGCGGCGAGGTCCGACGTGCCAGGCTGGTCCGGTGCCGGCTGCGTGGCAACGGCGTGCGGGTCCGTGCCGTGCTCGTGCACGAGAGCGCCGATCCGGATGCTGACGCTCGCGGGCTCTCTGCCCAGCGCGTTGCGCAGCGTGTACCGGACGGACGACTCCACCTGGCGGGCGACCTCCGCAATGGGCAGGCCATACGCCACGGTGAGGCGGAGCGAGACGCGGAGCTGGGGCTCCAGGTCAATCCGGAGGCCGGGATGCGCGACGCCGAGGCGCTCCAGGAAGAGGGCGGCGGGACCACCGCCGGCCATGCCGGTGACGCCGTACACGGACAGGACGGCACTGCGGACCAGGTCCCGGATGGCGCGCTTGGTCACGAGCGATCGCCCGGGGATGTGATCTGCGCTCACGCGGACGTTGTCCTCCTCGCAGGGCTGGCCCCCGCGGGGCCTGCGCGGGTCACAAACGAGCCTGCCGGGACAGGCCGGAGGCTGTGCTACGATACCACCCCGCTCACGCCGGTCTGCCCGGTGTGCGCTGCTGTCCGCCCTTATCGAAGGAACTACCTGACCATGGCTCGCAGCTGCAACTTCTGCGGCAAGGCGTCGATCGGTGGGTTCAACCCGCAGTCGTCGGGCATGAACCGCGTCCGCGCCCACCGCCGCTACCTGCCGAACCTCCAGGTCACGACGGTGTCCGGCAAGAATGGCGCGCCTGAGAAGGTGCTCGCCTGCACTCGCTGCCGCCGCACGCTGACCAAGAACGCCCGCTAGACACACCTCTCGCGGCTCGTTCGCGAAGCCGGTCGCGCAAGCGGCCGGCTTTGTGGTGTCTGGCGACCTTCGCTGAGACGCCGTCTCCCCGTCAGCCGCGGTCTGCGGTGTCCAGCCAGATCGTGAACGGACCGTCGTTCACCAGCTCAACGTCCATCTCGGCCCCGAACTCGCCCAGGGCAACGTGCACGCCCTGCGCCGCGATGGCGGTGGAGACGCGCAGCCAGAGCTCCCTGGCGATCGCCGGGTCCGCCGCGTCCGTGAAGCCGGGGCGCCGCCCGCGGCGGGTGTCCGCGTAGAGCGTGAACTGGGAGACCAGGAGCACCTCGCCCCCGGTGTCCAGCAGCGAGCGGTTCGTGCGGCCGTCGTCGTCCTCGAAGATGCGCAGCTCCGTGATGCGGCGCGCCAGCCAGTCCGCGGTGGCCTCGTCGTCGCCGTGGCCAACGCCCAGGAGCACCACGAGCCCGTGGCCGATGCGGCCCACGAGGCGCTCCTCCACGCGGACCTCGCCCCGGCTCACCCGCTGCAGCAGCGCCCGCACGTCAGCCCTCCCCTGCCGCCCGGGCGGCGTTCGCGATGGCCTTGATGGCGGCGACCTCGGCCACCATGTCCTCCGCACGATACAGAGCGGATCCGGACACGATCACATCTGTTCCGCCGCGTCCGATGACCTCCGCGGTGGCCGCCCTGCCGCCGCCGTCCACCTGCACCTCGCAGGCGCCCGCCGGATCCAGCCAGGCCCGTGCCGCCGCGAGCTTCGTGTTCGCCACGTCCGTCATGAACGACTGGCCGCCGAAGCCTGGCTCCACGGTCATCACGAGGATGATGTCCAAGAGGTCCCGGTAGGGGGTCAGCGCGTCCAGCGGCGTCCCGGGCCGCAGCGAGAGGCCGGCGGCGCGTCCGGCGGCGCGGATCAGCTCCAGCGCGGGACGGACCTGGCGCTCCTCCACCTCCACGTGAAGGCTGACGGACTCACAGCCCGCCTCCACGAACATGGGCCCCCAGCGGAGCGGGTCCGTGATCATGAGGTGGGCGTCGAACGGGAGCGTGGTGACCCGCCGGATCGCCTCCACGGTCTTCCAGCCGAACGTGAGGTTCGGGACGAAGTGGCCGTCCATGATGTCCACGTGAATCCGGTCCACGCCGGCGTCCTCTGCTCGGCGGATCTCGTCGCCGAGGCGCGCGAGGTCGCAGTCCAGGATGCTCGCGGCAACCAGCGCCTGGCTGGGACGACGATCCGTCACGGTGCCTCCTCCCCCACCCCTGCCGGGGCCGGCTCCTCGCTCCGCTCGCCGCGCAGGGCGGCGGCGCTCTGGGCCTCCAGGCGCTCGCGGCGCCGCTGGACGACGATGGGGGCCGGGCGCCCGGCGGCCTCTGCGGCGAGCTGGCCGCACGCGGCGCCGATCTCCGTGCCCCGGTTCTGGCGGATGGTGGCGGTGACGCCCGCGGCGCCCAATCGCGCGGCGAACCGGACCACCTGCGGGATGGGTGTTCCGGTCCACGGCGTGTGCGCCACCTGGTTCATCGGGATCAGGTTTACGTGCGCCAGCTCACCGCGAAGCAGGTCGGCCATCGCATCGGCATCGGCGTCCGTGTCGTTGATGCCGGCGATCATCGTGGCCTCGTAGGTCACGCGGCGCCCGGTGGCCTGGGTGTGGACGCGCGCGGCGGCCACCACCTCCTCCACGGGCCAGCGGCGGTTGAGCGGCACCAGCACGTCGCGCAGCGGGTTGCGGGCGGCGTGGAGGCTGATCGCCAGGCCGAACTGCGGTCCCAGGGCGGTCAGGCGCTCGATCCCCGGCACCACGCCGGACGTGCTCACGGTGATGTGGCGCGCGCCGAGGCCGAAGCGGGTGGGGTCGTTGAGGATCCCGATGGACTCCAGCACGCGGTCCAGGTTGAGCAGCGGCTCGCCCATCCCCATAAAGACGATGTTCGTGAGGTGCTTCCCGTCAACCGCGAGCCTGCGGGCGGCGTGGCGGACCTGGTCCACGATCTCGGCGGTCTCGAGGTCCCGCTCCATCCCCAGCTCGCCCGTGGCGCAGAAGGGGCAGCCCACGGCACAGCCCGCCTGGGAGCTGATGCAGAGCGTGTGGCGCTCGCGGGCGTCGTCGCGCGCCGGGTAGTGCATGAGCACGCTCTCGATGACGAGGCCGTCCGAGAGGCGGTGGATCGCCTTCTCCGTGAGGCCGCCGTCCGTGACTCGGACCTCCGTCTCGGTCATCGTGTCGAAGCGGAACGCCTCGTCCAGCGCGGCGCGGAGGTCGCCGGGCAGGGTGCGCACGTCGTCGAAGCCCGTGGCCTTGTGGCCCCACGCGGCATCCGCGACCTGGCGGGCCCGGTACGCGGGCTGGCCCTGGGCCACGAGCCAGGCCTTGAGGTCGTCCGTGGTGACGGCCGAGATGCCGGGGCGCGGGTCGCGCGGCGCGGAGGCGGAGGGCGCAGGCCGGAGTCCGAACGGCTGGACGGCCGGGGACGGCACCGAGGCGGGCGCGGGCGCGGCGGCGTCCGAGTCGGTGGGCGTGGTGTCCGGGGTCTCGCTGGTCATCGGGGCGATTCTCGCACGGCCCTACGGAGCGCGACGGCCGCGCAGCCAGTCCGCGCCCGGCATGGGGCGGCGGCCGGGCGGCGTGACGGTGTCCAGCACGAGACGGCCA
>CAIYZX010000164.1 GCA_903930745.1 uncultured Chloroflexota bacterium
GAGCTTCTTGGCGTCGCCCCCCGCAGAAGGGAAGTCCGGCAGCCCGTTGAGCACCAGGTTCACCTTGGCCACGGTGCCCGGCGTCCGGATGTTGCCGGCGCGCCAGCGCATGGACGGGCCAACCGTGACCGGGTCCAAGAGAGTCGTGAGGAGGCGCTTGGGATCCATGCCGGAGACCACGGACGGGGCCGAGATCTCCTCGCCGGACGCCAGGGCCACGCCCGTGACCGCGCCATCGCGGGTGGTGACCGCAACCACGCGGGCCCCGGTGCGGATCTCGCCGCCCGCCGCACGGACCACGGAGGCCAGCGCATCGGAGACGGCGGACGGGCCGCCCTTGGCGTACACGGTCTCGCCCGCGCCACCGCCGTCGTTGCCGGCGGCATCGGCCAGGAGGACCGCGGTGGTGCCCGCGCTCCACGGACCCATGGCCGTGTGGCGGACGCCGCGCCAGGCGGTGACGGCCCGCACGCGCTCGTCGGCGAAGGACTCGCCCACGAAGTCCGCGGCGGCCATCGCCAGGACGCGGAGGATCATCCGGCCGTCGTCCTTGCCCAGGCCGCGGAACGCGCGACCCAGGCGCAGGCCCATCAGCGCATCGCCGAAGCCCGGCGCCTTGATGTCCGGCGGGGCCTCGTCGCCCAGGTCCGCGAGGAACCGCGACAGCGAGCGCACCCGGCGATCGAACTCGATGAAGGCAGAGGCGTCGTCCTCGGAG
Source organism: uncultured Chloroflexota bacterium (assembly GCA_903930745.1). Classification (GTDB taxonomy): domain Bacteria; phylum Chloroflexota; class Limnocylindria; order Limnocylindrales; family CSP1-4; genus CAIXZV01. The sequence continues at coordinate 719 of CAIYZX010000164.1, forward strand.
ATCGACCGGAGGGACTCCACGCTCTTCGCCACGTCCGCGTACAGCGTGACCGCCGACCCATCGGGCTGCGGGGCGAAGACGCGGACCTCCGGCGCGACGAGTGCGAGGCCGTGGCGGGAGAGCTCCAGCTCGCGGACCACCGCGGGCTTGAGGCGCCCCACCGTGTGCGCGAGCGTGGGGACCTTCACGCCGCCCAGCGTCTCGGTGACGGCGGCGCCGCCAACCTGGTCACGCGCCTCCAGGACGAGGACGCGGACGCCGGACTTCGCGAGGTACGCGGCGGCGGTGAGGCCGTTGTGCCCGGCCCCGATGACGATGGCGTCGTAGGTGTTCGTCGTGCTCATCGTCAGGCCACCTTCCGGCCCTTGGCCTTGAGGACCTCGAGCGCTGCCAGCCGGCCGTTGGCACCCATGATGCCGCCGCCCGGGTGCGTGGAGGAGCCCGAGAGCCAGAGGTTCTGGACGGGCGTCTTGAAGCGGGCCCAGCCCGGGACCGGCCGGTTGAAGAAGAGCTGCTCCAGCGTGAGCTCACCCTGGAAGATGTTGCCCTCGGTGAGGCCCATCGTCCGCTCGATGTCCAGCGGCGTGAGGACCTGGCGGCCGATGATGATGTCCTTGATGTTCGGCGCGAACTCCGCGATCCGGTTGATCACGGCGTCGCCGAACTTCTCGCGGTTGTTGTTGTCGTCCCAGGTGCCCAGCTCCGGCGCCAGCTTGTACGGCGCGTACTGCACGAAGCAGCTGATGACGTGCTTGCCTGGCGGCGCCATCTGCGGGTCCACCAGGGTGGGGATGATCATGTCCATGTACGGCCGCTCGCTCCAGTGGCCGTACTTCGCGTCGTCGTACGCCTTCTCCATCTCCACCGTGGTGGGCGAGAAGGAGATGGCGCCGCGGAGGTGCTCGCCGAAGCCCGGGAGGGCCTTGAAGTCCGGCAGCCGGTCCACCGCGAGGTTCACCTTGCCGGAGCTGCCGCGGAACTTGAACCGCTTGATCTCGGTCTCGAACTCCGGGTCCAGGACGCCGTCCTCGAGGAGGTCGAGGAACGTGACCTTGGCATCCGCGGACGAGAGGACGACCGATGCCTCGATCTCCTCGCCGGACTCCAGCGCCACGCCTGTTGCCTTGCCGTTCCTGACGATGATCCGGGCGACCGGGGCCTCGGTGCGGATCTCCGCGCCCTGGGCCTGCGCGGCACGCGCGATGGCGTAGGAGACGCCGCCGGTGCCGCCCTTCGGGATGCCCCACGCGCGGAAGGCGCCGTCGATCTCGCCCATGTAGTGGTGCAGCAGCACGTACGCCGTGCCGGGCGAGTTGATGCCCTGGTACGTGCCGATGATCCCGGACGCGGACATGGTGGCCTTGAGCGGGTCCGTCTCAAACCACTGGTCCAGGAAGTCCTTGGCGGACATCGTCATCAGCTGGACGAAGACCGCCTGCTGGCGCTCCGGCAGCTCCGCGAAACGCTTCATCAGCGACGCGAGCGGCATCATGGGGCGCGGGTCGTTCTCGGTGAGGTCCGCCGGCACGATCCCAAGGATCGGCTTGATGAAGCGGGCCATGTCCACCATCAGCTGGCCGTACTCCTCGTACGCCTCAGCATCGTTCTTGCTCCAGCGGCGCAGCTCGCGGATGGTGCGGCCGTGGTCGTTGACGCGCCACAGGTAGTCGCCGCCGGGAGGTGCCTCGCCCGGGCGGACCGGCGTGAACGTGCCATCCAGCGGCAGGATGTCCAGGCCGAACTTGGGGAGGTTGAGCTCGCGGATGATCTCCGGGCGGAGCAGCGAGACCACGTAGGAGGCCACGCTGAACTTGAAGCCCGGGATGATCTCCTCAGTCACGGCGGCGCCGCCAAGGACGTGTCGCCGCTCCAGCACGACGGTCTTGAGACCGGCCCGCGCAAGGTAGGCGGCGGAGATGAGGCCGTTGTGGCCTCCGCCGATGATCACCGCGTCGTAGCGCTGCGGCACGCGATCCCTCCTGGTTGACCCCTGGGCCTGGTCTTGCCTGCGGCCTGGCGCCGGGCGCGGCGACCGGGCGCTATTCAGCCTGCATAGCGTTGATGCAGGATATCCGAACGGTGCCGCCGCCCGCCCCCTGTTCCAGATCCGCTCC
>CAIYZX010000165.1 GCA_903930745.1 uncultured Chloroflexota bacterium
CCTCCTCGCCCCCTTCGCCTCGCCCCGCTTCGCCTTCGCGGGTCCCCTCGGTGGCGGTCTCGCCGCCATCGGCCTTGCGGGCGTCCTCGTCGCGGGCGGCATCGGCATCCCGTTCGGGGCCGGTGGCTCCGCTGCGGCACCGGAGCGCGCGCCCGTCGAGGCGGCGGGTTCGGACCAGGCCCCCAAGGACGCCGCGGTCACGATGGTGCCCACCATGAACGACGGCGCCATCGGCCAGGGCGGAGCGGGAACCTCCGCCCCCGGGGTCACGGGCCAGGGTGACGTTGTCACGCCCCAGGCGCCGCTCGGCTCGGACGACGCAACCCGCCAGGATGGCGCCACGGACCAGGAGTACGCGATGCCGGACACCACGCCCGTGCCGCAGCCGGAGACGCCGGCGCCGGTGCTGCCGCTTGCCGCCCTCCTGGCGCTCGTGGGTGGCTCCGCACTTGGCGGCCTGCGCCTCGTGGCCCGGCGGGTCATCGGCTAGAGCCCCGGCCCTCGGTCGCCTCACGGCGAGCCCTCCGCCCCTGGCCCGGCCCGCGCGCCTCGGCCGCCCGCTCGCGGTCTATTCCTGGACCGGCAGCTCCACGCGGAAGCGCGCACCCTCGCCGGGCACGCCGGTGCTGAACGCCTCCACCGTCCCGCCGTGGGCACCCACGAGATCGCGCACGATCGCAAGCCCGAGACCGGAGCCGCCGCTGTCCACGCGCCGCTCGAAGCGGTCGAAGACACGGGCGAGATCCGCGGGCGGGATCCCGTCGCCGGTGTCGGCCACCTCCAGGATCGCCAGACCCCGTGCCGCCTGCACCGTGACGGTGACCTGGCCGCCGGACGGGGTGTGCCGGACGGCGTTGGCGACGAGGTTGCCCAGGATCTCCCGGGCGCGGACCGGGTCCACGGACGCGACGAGGCGCGCCTCGCCGTCATGACGCAGCGTGACGCCCTTGGCGGTGGCGCCGGGCCGGTGCGCGGCGAGGACGTCCGCCGCCAGTGCGGCGAGATCGCACGGCTCGCGGTGCAGCGTCAACGCCCCGGCCTCCGCGAGCGAGAGGGTCCGCAGGTCTTCGAGCAGCCGCTCCATCACGCCCGTCTCGGCGAGGAGCGGCGCGAGGTGGTCCTCGTCCATTGGGTGCACGCCGTCAAGCATCGCCTCCAGGCCGCCGGCCACCACGGTGAGCGGTGTCCGCAGCTCGTGCGTGATGTCCGCGAGCATGGCCTGGCGATCGTCCCGTGACCGGTCCAGGCGCTCCGCCATGGCGTTGAACGAGTGACCCAGGCTCCGAACGGGCCGTGGGCCGCGCGGCCGGACGCGGACGCCGGCCTCGCCGTCGCCCAGGCGGCGCGTGGCCGAGGCGATGTCCGCCAGCGGCCGGATGGACGTGGTGAAGATGCGCGTGACCACCAGGATGGCGATCGTGATGACGATGACCACCGCCACGGCCGTGGTCCGCGACGGCGCGGCGTCCGGGGAGAGGAGCCCAAGGACGGAGCCCGCGAGCCAGGTCGCGAGGGCGGTGATGGTGCCCACGACGAGCACGAGGCCGAAGATCAGGCAGCCCACGATGCCCACGCCGGGGCCCGGTCCGCCGTGCCGCTTGGAGCGCCGCCTGCGGGCCTGTCCTGCCTCACCGGCCTCCCACCGCGCCCGGCCCGCCTCCCAGCGCGCCTGTCCTGCCTCCCAGCGGGCGCGCCACCGCGGATCGTCGTAGCCCCACTCGGGCTCGCCGTGGCCGCCGTCCTCCCGCGGGTCCAGGGTCATGTGCCCGGCTCCGCCAGCGCGTAGCCCACGCCGTGGACCGTTCGCACGTACCGCGGGCTGGCGTCGTCCGGCTCCAGCTTGCGGCGGAGGTTGCGGATGTGCCCGTCGATGGCCCGCTCGTACGTCTCCAGGCTGAACCCGCGCACGGCGTCCAGGAGCTGGCC
>CAIYZX010000166.1 GCA_903930745.1 uncultured Chloroflexota bacterium
CGCGAGACCCTCGCAGAAACGAGGACGCCCCCGGGGCCGAAGCCGCCGGGGGCGCCAGGGGTGCAAGAGGAGGAAGGGCGATCAGCCCTTCATGCGCTCGTTCGTGGGATCCCAGACGGCGGCCGCGCTGGCCGACGCCACGGTCACCGGGTACAGCTCCCCGATGTACTCCACGAAGTACTTGTTCCCCACGACCGCGTCCTCAACGGGGAGGTACGCCATCAACAGGTGCTTCCCAACGGACGGGCCCGTGGCCGCGACGGTCACGAACGAGCGGCGCCCGTTGCGATCGGCCAGGACGGAGCCGTCGGCGCGGCAGATGGGCTCGTGGCCCAGCATCCAGCGCTTCTCGCCGGACTTGGAGGTGTTGTCGTCAACGGTGAGCGTGCAGAGCACGTTGGCCGGGCCGGCCTCGCGCTGGGCGAGGTAGGCGGCCTTGCCGATGAAGTCCGCAGCCTTGACCTTCGGGCGCGCCAGGCCGGCCTCCACGAGGTTCCGGTCCAGCTCCAGCTCCGTGGACATGAGGCGGTACGACTTCTCCACGCGGAGCGTGCCGCCGTACGCCGCCAGGCCCACCGGCGCGAGGCCGAACGGCTTGCCGGCCTTCATCAGGATCTCCCACAGGTGCTGGCCCTGCTCGAAGGGAACGTGCAGCTCCCAGCCAAGCTCGCCCACGTAGCTGATGCGGACGGCCAGCACGCGGACGGACTCGATGTCGATCCAGGCGCAGCTGCTGTACGGGATCGCCTCGTTGGAGACGTCGTTCCGGGTGACGGTCTTGAGGACCTCGCGGGCCTTCGGGCCCCACAGGCCGATCATCGACCAGACGGACGTCACGTCCGAGAAGTTGACGCCGGTCTCCGGGAGGTGATCGGTCATCCACTTGCGGTCGTTGTTGCCGGCGAAGCCTGCGTCCACCACGCGGAAGCTCTGGTCGCCCAGGCGCAGCACGGTCACGTCGGCCTTGATGCCGCCGGCCTCGTTGAGCATCTGGGTGTAGGTGCACTTGCCAACCGGCACGTCCATCTGCGCGACCATCATGGTCTGCAGCCACTCGAGCGCGCCCGGGCCCGTGATGTCCCACTCGGCGAATGCCGGGTTCTCGGCCATGCCAACGCGCTCACGAAGCGCGAGGTGCTCGGCGTTGATGATCGGGCTCCACCAGCGGCGATCCCACTCGTGCGTCCGGTCCATGACGCGGTCGCCGAACTCCTCGAGGAGGTGGGCGTTGCTCTCGTACCAGTTCGGGCGTTCGAAGCTGGAGATCTCCACGAAGACGGCGCCCAGGTCCTTGTGGGCCTGGTGCGCGGCGCCCAGGCGGACGTTGCGGTCCGTGGCCCACTGCTCGAACGGGTGGACGATGCCGTAGAACTTCGGGAAGAGCTCGCTGACGCGGTTCTCCACGTGGTACTTGGTCTTCTGGGTGTCGTAGAAGCGCGCGATGTTGACGGACGCCGGGTCCATCTCGGGCTTCCCGTCCGTCATCCACTCCGCGAGCATGCGGCAGATGGACGGGGCCTCCTTGATCCAGATCGCGGAGCAGCACCAGAGGCCACGGACCTCGGGCGTCTCACCAACGAGCGACATGCCGTCCGGCACGAAGCTCATCAGGCCATTGATGGCGTGCTTGATGCCCACCTTCTCGTTGCCGACGATCGTCGGGTAGAGCTCCAGCACGGTCTCGATGTAGGGATCGAAGTGCTCGGAGGTGAAGGGGAGCTCCGTGGGCGACATGAGCGCCTGCTCGTTGGACGGGATGTCCTCGGGCTGCACGGGGAGCGACTCGTGGGCGTACGAGCCCACCTCGAGGTCCGCACCGGACTGCCGCGCGTACATCTTGGCGTCCATGTCGCGGACCACCGGGTACTTGAGCGGGTTGTCCAGGACCTCGAACTCCGGCACCGGGCCCAGGTCCACCATCTGGTGGACGGCCGGGACCAGCGGGATGACGGCGCCGGCCATCTCGGCGACCTGGCGGCTCCAGACGCCGCCGCAGACCACGACGTAGTCCGCGGTGATGTAGCCGCGCGTGGTCTGGACGCCGGTGATCCGGTTGTTCTCCTTGGTGAGGCCCGTGACCTCGGTGTTGGCGAAGCTCTGGAGCGCGCCCAGGGCCTGGGCCTTCTCGCGGTAGATGGTGCCCGCGTGGAGCGGGTCCACCACGCCCACGTCGTGGGTGTAGAAGCCGCCCAGGATCTTGGTCTCGTCCATGTACGGGACCATCTCCTTGACCTCGGCCGGGGTCAGGAGGCGGGCGTTGATGTCGAAGGACTTCGCGAGGCTCACGCGGCGATGCAGCTCGTGCATGCGCTCGGGGGTGCGCGCGATCTCGATGCCGCCGGTGCGGGTGAAGGTGCCCAGCTCATCGAACTCGCGGATGGAGTCGATGGACCACGTTGTGGTCTGGCGGGAGTGGTCAACCGCGAACGTGAAGGAGCTCGCGTGGCCGGTGGAGCCGCCCGGGTTGGGGAGCGGGCCCTTGTCCACCTGGACGATGTCGCGCCAGCCAAGGCGCGCGAGGTGCCAGGCCAGGGCATTGCCCACGATGCCGGCGCCCACGATGACCACTCGTGCGTGGGTCGGGAACTCGCTCATGCCGTCTCCGCCAATTCCTTGCTTGTTGCCTGTGTCGGGGTGCCGTGGTGCGGCTCGGGGCGTGCAGCCTTGGCCGATAGGTGCAATAGTACATTGTAGTAACGCGCTGGGACAGGGGAGTTGTCCCCGTCAGCGCCATCGCACCCAGCAGAGGAGTTGGTCATGGCCGCCCGGACCATCGACCGTGTCAGCGTCCGCCAGCAGGTTCGCGACATCCTCCACACCCAGATCCAGACCGGTGAGCTTGAGGCGGGCCAGGTCTACTCCGCGGTCACCCTGGCGGAGGAGTTCGGCGTCTCTGCGACGCCCGTCCGTGAGGCGCTCATGGACCTCGCGAACTCCGGTCTCGTGGAGGCGGTGCGCAACCGCGGCTTCCGGATCCTGACGATCTCGCCCGCGGACCTCGATGAGATCGTGCAGCTGCGCGTGAGCCTGGAGGTCCCCGCGATGGACCTGGTGATCGCCCGTGGCACGGACGAGGAGATCGCGGCGCTCCGACCGCTGGCCCAGCAGATCTGCGACGAGGCGCGCCGGCGCGATGTCACCCAGTTCCTCCTCGCGGACACGCGCTTCCACCTGACGATGCTGGAGCTGGCCCGCAGCCCGCGGCTGCTCAAGCTGGTGGCGGAGCTCCGTGGCCAGACGCAGCTCCTGGGCCTGCGCGGGCTGGCGGTGTCCGATGCGCTGGTCGCGTCTGCGGAGGAGCACCTCCTGATCGTGGACGCCCTGGCGGCGCGGGACACGCAGCTGGCGAGGTCGCTGACGCGCCGGCACCTGCAGCACGCGCGCGGGATCTGGGCCGGCATCACCGAAGAGGCGTAGGCCGCCGCCTCTGGGTCATCGGCCACATCGGCCACCGTCGGCCGGTTCGCCGCCTCCTGCACCTCCCCGATCGGACGCCGGGTCCGCGCGCACCTACGACCCATTGAAGGGGCGCGCGCGGGCCGGGGGCCCGGTCGCGGTTCGGGTTCGGCCTAGGCGTTCGCCCCGTTGGCCGCGCGGTAGTTGGCCATCACGGCCTCGGCGACCACCAGGTCCTCCCAGGACATGCCCACGCTCTTGAACACGAGCACGCGCTCCGGGTCCAGCGTCCGCTCGCCACGGAGCACGGCGGTCATCGGGATCAACTTCGCGGGATCCAGCTTGCCTTCGGCCACCGCGATCACCACGTCGCCGGCCTCCCGCAGGCTCGTCGCGACGTCCTCCACCAGGACCTCCGCACGCGCCATCAGGTCGCCGTCCACCTCTCGGATCGTGGCCAGGTGGGCGCCGATCGCCATCACCACGGCGCCATCGCGCACCAGCCGGCCATTGAAGACGGGCGTGGTGGAGCTGGTGACGCAGATGATCACGTCCGCGGCCCTGACGGCCTCGTCAACCCGCGGCGTGCCGGCCTCGATGACGTTGGGCCAACCGTCGTCAACCGCGAGCTGCGGGAAGCCCGCGAGGTATGTCCTGGCGCGGTCCACCTGGCGCGCCACGTACGTAACACTGCCCACCGGGACGTAGGCGCCCGTGAGCAGCGCCTCCACGAAGCCCACCGCCTGTGGGCCGGCACCGAAGACCAGCACCGCGACGGGGCGTCCGCTGAACCTGGTGAGCGCGGGCTCCGCTGCGGCCATCGCCACAGCGGGCGTCCGCAGGACGGAGATCTCCGCCCCGTCCATGATCGCCGCCAGCTCCAGGGTCTCGCGGGTGAACAGCAGGTACGAACCGTGGACGCGCGGGATGCCGAGGTCCGCGTTCCTCGGCGCCACGGTCACCGCCTTGACGCCCACCCCGTGAAGGCTCTCGGACGGCATGAGCAGGAGTTGGCCGGCCGTGACGTCGATGACGGACCGCGGGGCCTCCGCGCCCGGCTCCAGGCCACCGATCAGCGCCTCCTGGAGGGCCTTCGCCAGCTCCGGGAACGTGATGATCCGGCGAAGCTCGGCGGCGGAGATGTTGGGGATGCTTGCCACGCGTCGTCACCTGGAATCCGGGGGTTCTGCGGGAGTGTACCGCTGGGTCGCACAGTACCATTGCACATTGCACGATGCAACCAGCAGTCGCCGCCAGGGTGTTGCGTACAGGTGGCCCCAAACCCGCCCCGATGGGCCTCCGCAGCCCCAACCTCCCGATTTCGTGGCGTGGTGCGCGACACCCCGCAGGCTCGCGGCCTGGTGTCGCCTGTCAGTCGACCAAATCGCCGAAATCACCCGCCGGCGCCCGCCCATGGCGCCCCTCGTCGACTCCCAGGCGACGAACCACGCCAAACAGGGCCGAAAACCCTCGCCGAACCCCCGGAAGGACGGTCTTGTCGACTCCCAGGCGACGCCTCGGAGGGCCCGCGGAGAACGGTCAGGCGCCCACGTGGCGGCGAAGGAACTCCCCGGTGAGAGACCTCGTGGACCCGGTGGACGCCGAGGCGGCCCCGGACCCAGGGGCGGCCGCGGCAACCAGCTCGGCCGGCGTCCCCTCGAAGACCAGGCGCCCGCCGTCGTGGCCCCCGCCCGGCCCCAGGTCGATCACCCAGTCCGCCCGGGCCACCACGTCCAGGTTGTGCTCGATCACGATCACGCTCTTCCCGCTGTCCACCAGCCGGTCCAGCATGGAGATCAGCGCGTCCACATCGGCCATGTGCAGGCCCGTCGTGGGCTCGTCCAGCACGTAGACCGCCGTGTCTGAGCCCATCTCGATCGCCAGCTTGAGGCGCTGCCGCTCGCCGCCGGACAACGTGTCCAGCTCCTGCCCCAGCGAGATGTACCCGAGGCCCACGCCGGCCAGCCGCTCCAGGACCACGCGGATCGGCTTCTCCGTGAAGAAGGACAGCGCCTCCTCCACGGACATCGCCAGCACCTCCACGATGTTCCGGCCCCGAAGCCGCAGCTCCAGCACCTCGTCCGTGAACCGCCGGCCCTCGCAGGACTCGCAGACGGACGCCACCTCCGCCATGAACCCAAGCTCCGTGTAGATCATCCCGAGGCCGTTGCAGGCCGGGCACGCCCCCTCGGAGTTCGCGGAGAAGAGCGCTGGCTTCGCACCGGTCGCAGACGCGAACGCCTTGCGGATCGGCTCCAGGATCCCCGTGTACGTGGCGGGGTTGGAGCGGCGGGAGCCCTTGATCGGCGTCTGGTCGATGGCCGTCACCGTAGGGTTCTCGCGCGGCAGGCAGCCGTGGATCAGCGACGACTTCCCGGATCCCGCAACCCCCGTCACCGCCACGAGCACGCCCAGCGGCACGTCCACGTCCACGCCCTGGAGGTTGTGGATCCGCGCGCCCCGGATCGCGATGGAACCACGGGCGGAACGCACGGAGGACTTCAGGGACTGGCGAACCCCCAGGTGCCGCCCCGTCACCGTCCCGGAGGCAACCAGCCCGGCCACGGACCCCTGGAACACCACCTCGCCCCCGTGCGGGCCGGCGAGGGGACCCATGTCCACCACGTGATCGGCCACGCGGATGACCTCGGCGTCGTGCTCCACCACCAGCACCGTGTTGCCCTTGTCGCGCAGCTGGCCCAGCAGCGCGTTCATCCGGGTCACGTCGTGGGCGTGGAGGCCGGCCGTGGGCTCGTCGAAGATGTACGTCACGTCCGTGAGCGGCGACCCCAGGTGGCGGACCATCTTCGTCCGCTGCGCCTCGCCGCCGGACAGTGTCCCGGACGCCCGATCCAGCGACAGGTACCCAAGGCCGATCTCCACGAACGAGTCCAAGGTGGCCTGCAGGTTCGCCACCACCGGCGCCACGGACGGCTCGTCCAGCGCCCTCACCCAGCCGGCAAGGTCGGAGATCTGCATCGCGCACGCATCCGCCATGGAGATGCCGCGGATCCGCGACGATCGCGCCCCCTCGTTGAGGCGTGTCCCACCGCAGTCCGGGCAGGCGGAGAGCGTGATTGCCCGCTCCACGAAGGCCCGGATGTGGGGCTGCTGGCTCTCCCGGTCCTTCGCCACCATGGACTTCTGGATCCGGGGGATCAGCCCCTCGTACGTGATGTTGATGCCCTCGACCTTGACCTTCGTGGGCTCCTGGTGGAGCAGCCCGTGCAGCTCCTTGGGCGTGAAGTCGCGGATGGGCTTGTCCGGGTCGAAGAACCCGCCCTCGCGGAAGATCCGCCCGTACCAGCCGTCCATGCTGTACCCGGGAACCTTGATTGCGCCGTCGTTGATGCTCTTGTCCGCGTCGTAGAGCTGGGTGAGGTCGAAGGCGCTGGCCGTCCCCAGGCCCTCGCATCGGGCGCACATGCCGCCCACGATCTCGAAGGTGCGACTCTCCTTCGCCTTCGTCGTGCCCTTCTCCACCACGATGCTGCCGCCGCCGCGCGCCGTGGGGACGTTGAAGGCGAACGCCTGCGGGCCGCCGATGTGCGGATCGCCCAGCCGGCTGAACAGGATCCGGAGCATCGCGTTGGCGTCCGTGACCGTGCCCACCGTGGAGCGGACATTGGCGCCCAGGCGCTCCTGGTCCACCACGATGGCGGTGGTCAGGCCGTCCAGCGAGTCCACGTCCGGCCGCGCCGGCGTCCCCATGAA
>CAIYZX010000167.1 GCA_903930745.1 uncultured Chloroflexota bacterium
CCCCGCGGCGATGCGGCCCGGCTATCGCGCGGGCGGCATCCGGCGCACCAGGGGCATCCGTCGAGCCTCCGCCGGGCTGCGTCCGGTCAGGGCAGGGGCGCTGCTCGTGCTGCTCGCAGGCATCGGCGTCACCTGGGGCCTTGCCTCCTCGGATGTCTTCACCATCCGCGACACCACCATCGACGGCGCCACGTGGACGGCCGAGGACGCCATCCTGTCGGCCCTCGCGATTCCCGTGGACGCCAACGCGTTCACGCTTGGCACCGTCGAGCTTGCAGACCGGGTCGGTGAGATCCCGGCGATCGCCGCGGTCTCGGTGCGCGTCCAGCTGCCGGGCACGGTCCGCGTGGCGGTCACCGAGCGCCGCGCCCTCCTCGTGTGGCGCGTTGGCACGCAGCGCTTCCTTGTTGACGCTGACGGTGTGCTCTTCGCGAGCCTTGGCGCCGAGCCACCGGAAGCGGCGGCGAAGCTGCCCGTGATCATCGACGCCCGGACCGCGTCCATCGCCCTGGACGTGGGCCAGCACCTGGACCCGGTCACCCTGGACGCCGCGCTGCGCCTGGGCTCGCTCACGCCCGTCGACGTGGGCAGCGAGGCGCGCTCGCTGGTGCTGCGCCTGGACGACCAGGTTGGCTACGCCATGCGGACGCGTCCGGCCAGCTGGACCGCGATCTTCGGGTTCTACACGCCCACCCTGCGGACCACGGACATCATCCCGGGCCAGGTCCGCCTGCTCCGGAGCCTGCTCGCGGGGCGGGAGGCCCAGGTCCGCCAGGTCATCCTCGCGGACGACCACAGTGGCACGTACATCCCGAGGGACACGCCGGAGCCGACGAAGCAGCCCAAGGGGAGCGGCGGATGATCGCCCGCGTGGCCCTGCCGGGTGCGCCCACCCGGTGGTCTGGTAGCGTAACGCCAGCGTTCACCCCTCTCGGAGGCCGTAAGCCCGTGCTCCTGCCCCTCGCCGGCCTGCTCATCGGCGTGCTGGCGGGCCTCGTGCTCCAGGTCAACGTCAGCTTCGAGCTCTCCCGGTACTCCGCGGTGGCGATCCTCGCCGCCCTGGACTCCGTGCTCGGGGCCGTCCGGGCGGAGTTCGACGGGGTGTACGACAACCGGATCTTCATCAGCGGCTTCCTCACGAACGCGATCGTGGCGGTGCTGCTCGTCTTCATCGGCGACAGGCTGAGCCTTGACCTCTACCTCGTCGCGCTCATCAACTTCGGCTTCCGGATCTTCAACAACGTCGCGCTCATCCGACGTCACTTCATCTAAGGGGTAGAGACGCAGGTGGAACGGGAAGCGGTCCTCGTCGGCATCGACGTCGGCACGTCCAAGGTCTGTGCCCTCATCGGCGAGGTTGGCCGGGATGGCCGCCTCACCATCATGGGGCATGGCACGGTGCCCACGACCGGGCTGAAGAAGTCGGCGGTCGTCAACATCGAGCAGACCGTCCGGTCCATCACCGATGCCGTGGAACGGGCGGAGCGCCTGTCCGGCTGGAAGATCGACCGCGGGTTCGTGGGCGTGGGCGGGGAGCACGTGGAGAGCATGAACTCCACGGGCCAGGTCGCGGTCACCGCGCACCACCGCGAGGTCACGCACGAGGACATCAACCGCGCCATCGAGGTCGCGCGCGCGGTCAACATCCCCAACAGTCGCGAGGAGCTCCACGCCATCCGCCGTGGCTTCACCGTGGACGGCCAGGAGGGGGTCAAGGACCCGCTCGGCATGAGCGCTCTGCGACTCGAGGTGGAGGCCCACATCATCACGGCCTCCGCCACCGCCGTGCAGAACCTCACCAAGTGCGTCCAGATGGCCGGCGTCAAGATCGACGAGCTGGTCGTCAACGGCCTGGCCTCGGCCGAGGCGGTCCTGATGGAGGCGGAGAAGGAGCAGGGCGTCGCCGTCGTGGACATCGGCGCCGGCACCACGGACCTCGTGATGTTCTCCGAGGGCTCGCCGTTCCACACGGCCGTGCTCAAGGTGGGCGGCAGCAACGTCACCAACGACATCGCCATCGGCGCCCGGACGCACCTCGCGACCGCGGAGGAGCTCAAGGTCCGCCACGGCACCTGCGACCTCCGCAACGTGACGGACGACGAGATCGCCATCGCCACCCCGGGCGAGGAGCCGCGCCAGGTCAGCCGGCGGGAGCTGTGCGAGATCATCGAGGCGCGCATGCGCGAGACGTTCGAGATGCTCGCCGGGGAGATGGCAAGGGGCGGACGCGGCCTGCTGCCGGCCGGCGTGATCCTCACCGGTGGCGGCTCCCAGCTTGCAGGCATCGCCGAGCTGGGCCGCGAGGTCCTCAGGATGCCGGTCCGCGTCAGCGGCCCGCAGGGGATGGGCGGCCTCGTGGACACCATCTCCGACCCGTCCTACGCCACTGCGATCGGCCTGCTGCGCTGGGGCGCCATCCAGGTTGCCGAGGGCGAGCCGGCGTACGAGTCCGCTCCCGGGTCCGGCGGCCTGGTGGGCAGGCTCCGCGGCGCGATCCGGTCGATCTTCCCGTAGGGTGCGGTCGCTGGAGCTGGAGGTCCGGACCGGCAGCGATCGCGGCTTCACGGACCTGACACCCGCCTGTGCGCGCTTCGCCGCCGATGCGTCGGGCGGGGGAGATGGCCTGCTCAACGTCTTCGCGCCGCATGCCACCGCGGGCATCGTGGTCATCGAGCTCAATGCGGGCTCCGACGAGGACGCCATGCTGGCGCTGGACCGGCTCCTGCCGCGCGATGACCGCTGGCGTCACCGCCACGGCTCGCCGGGCCACGGCGCGGACCACGTGCTGCCGCTGCTCGCCCAGCCGTCGCTGACGGTGCCCGTCGTCTCCGGCCGGCTTGCGCTCGGCGCCTGGCAGTCCATCACGCTGCTGGATCCCAACGAGGACAACGCCTCGCGTCGCGTCCGCCTGTCGTTCATCGCCGGCTGACGCCCCGGGCCGGGTCCGCCGGGCGCGCGCCCCGCGAGTCACGGGGACTTCGGGCTGGTCCGCCGCTATACTGCGTGCACGAGGAGTGCTCCGTCGTCCCCGGGCAGGATGGCGGCGACCACGCCGAGCCTGTACCCAACCTGTCCGCGCCGCCGACCTCACCTTCCAGGAGCACGCCGATGCCGCTGCGTTCCGACTCCGAGAACTTCGCCCTGATCCGCGTCATCGGCGTGGGCGGCGGCGGCAGCAATGCCGTCAACAGGATGATCCGCGCCGAGATGATGGGCGTGGAGTTCATCGCCTGCAACACGGACGCCCAGGCGCTCCTGCAGTCGGACGCCCCGCACAAGATCCGCATCGGCGACAAGATCACGCGCGGCCTGGGCGCGGGCGGCGACCCCACGATCGGCGCTCGGGCGGCAGACGAGGATCGCGACAAGATCGCGGATGCCATCGCGGACTCGGACATGGTCTTCATCACGGCCGGCCTGGGCGGCGGCACCGGCTCCGGGGCGGCGCCCGTCGTCGCGGAGATCGCCAAGGAGGGCGGCGCCCTCACCATCGGCGTTGTGACCAAGCCGTTCGCCTTCGAGGGCAGCCGCCGCAAGCTGATCGCAGAGAAGGCGGCCGACGACCTCAAGGCCAAGGTCGACACGCTGATCACCATCCCGAACGACCGGCTCAAGGACGTCGTCCAGAAGAACACAACGCTGGTGGACGCCTTCCGCGTGGTCGATGACGTGCTCCGCCAGGGTGTCGCCGGCATCAGCGACATCATCACGGTCCCGGGACTCATCAACCTGGACTTCGCGGACGTTCGCACGATCATGAAGGACGCGGGCTCGGCCCTCATGGGCATCGGCCGCGCCACGGGCGACAACCGCGCCCTCGAGGCCGCGCGCCAGGCGGTCGCCTCGCCGCTGCTGGAGATCAACATCGCCGGCGCCCAGGGCATCCTGTTCAACATCGCGGGCTCGTCCAACCTGACCCTCTGGGAGGTCACGGAGGCCGCCGAGGAGATCCGCGCCGCCGCGGACCCGGAGGCCAACATCATCTTCGGCACCAGCTTCAACGACCGGCTGGGCGACGAGGTGATGGTCACCGTCATCGCCACGGGCTTCGACGGCCGCCGCCCGCGCCGCGAGGAGCGCGCCTCCACGTCCATCGCGGACCGCGATCGCTACGCCGTCCCTGTGGCCGCGCGCCAGGCATCCCAGCCCGCCGCCGCACAGCGGGACTTCCTCGCGGAGCTGGACAGCCAGCGGGTTGACGACATCCCGCAGGTCCGGGGCCTGTCCGACCGGGAGACCGCACCTGCGCCCGCCCGCCAGCCGGAGCCGCAGCGCCAGGCGCCCGCCTACAACGCCTCGGACGACCTCGAGATCCCCAGCTTCCTCCGCCGCAAGTAGGGCGGCCCCCGCCGGCGCCGGCGGGTACCACGTGATGCACGACGAACGCCTCGATCCCGCGGAGGTCGAGGCGTTCGCACGTCTCCGGGGCGAGCTGCTGGGCCGGATCGC
>CAIYZX010000168.1 GCA_903930745.1 uncultured Chloroflexota bacterium
CGAGCCCGGCACTGTGCGTGCCGCCGGCGCGCCGGTCGCGGCGGCCTCAAGCGCCTGGATGTTGATGTCGTACCAGCGGGCGACGGACGCCTGGTCAAGGGTGCCCACCGCGGCGAGCAGCGCGTCCTGGTCCTGCTCCCCCGTGGCGGAGGATCGCGCCATGCGCGCGCACGTGCCGGCATCGGCGGTGCCGATCATCTTCACCGCGATGTGGAGGCGATCCACGAGTGGCTCGTCTGCAAGGCGCGGGAACCCGTCGTTGAACGCCTCGTCGATGACGGCCTTGGCCTGGGCGTCCGAGAGGCCGTCGATCTTCTTGCCGATGGCGGCCTCGAACCGCTTCTCCATGGCGTCGCGCTGGTCTGCGGGCAGCTTCTCGAACGCGGACCCGAAGACGCTCGTGAGCGCGCCACTCATGGACGCCGCGAAGAAGATGGGCAAGGCGTACTTCACCAGGATCGCGATGCCGGCGACGCCGAGGGCGCCGATGCCAGCGAGGATCCCCTTCTTCCTTGTCATCGGCTGGGTTGCAGGAGCCGGAGGCGGCTGCGACGGGTCGTAGGAGGGGGCCGTGCCGGGCTGGCTGCCGATGGCCATGGGCGACGACGGCCACGCCGGGTCGCCAACAGGCGGGGGCTCCGCAGGTGGCGCGGGCGGCCACGAGCCGGATGATGTTGGCTGCTCGGCCGGACCCTGGTCGCTCGAGGTCATCGCGGTTCTCCCCTGGGTCACGCGGGTACTCGCGTGGTGCACGGAGGATGCACAGGCGCCCGGCGGGAACGCAAGTCCGAATGGCCCCGGCCATGTGGGGCGCGAACGGGTCAGGATGCGGTGCGACGGAAGACCGGGGCCAGCGCCGGGTAGAGCGCCTGGTAGGTGCCGAAGGCCGCATCGTAGGCCGCGCTCGTGGAGGGGTCCGGCTCCAGCCGGCGTGCCACCGCGGGCATGGAGGCCACCGCCTCCGCCAGCGATCCGAACAGCCCGGCGCCGCGAGCCGCGAGGACGGCGGCGCCCATCACGGCCGTCTCGCCCACCACCGGGATCGCCACGGGCACGCCCAGGACATCCGCCTTGATCCTCGCCCACGTGTCGTCCGGCGACGGACGGCCGGCCAGGCGCAGCTCCGTCACGGCGGTCCCCGCGGCGGCGATCGGCTCCACCACGGAGCGGAGCGCGAACGCGGCGGCCTCCAGGGCGGCCCGCGCCACGTGGTCCGGGCCGTGGGCGAGCGTGAGGCCGTAGAGCACGCCGCGCGCGGTCTCGTCGAAGACGGGGGCCCGCTCGCCCGCGAGGTACGGGAGCATCACCAGCCCGTCCGCCCCGGGCGGGACCCGGAGCGCGGCGCGGAAGACGTCGTCCGGTGCCTGCGCCTCGGCGAGGAGCGTGGCGCGGACCCAGTCCACCGTGGCGCCCAGGGCGGCCATCGCCCCGCCCACCACCCACAGCCCCGGCAGGGGCGCCGGTGCCACGAAGACCCCCGGCAGGTCCACGCTCCCGGCGGCGTAGATGCCGATGCCGCCGCTGGTCCCGCCCACGTCCACGGCGTCCCCCGCCGCACGGAGGCCCGCGCCCAGCATGGACGCCGTCCCGTCGTTCACGCCCGCCACCACGGGCGTGCCGGCAGGGAGACCCAGCGTCTCGGCCACCCCGGCACGAAGCCGGCCCAGCATCGAGCCGAAGGGCAGCGGCGGCGGCACCAGCGCAGGGTCCACGCCCGCGGCCGCGGCAGCCTCGGGCGCGATGGGCGTCTCGTGCCCCTGGGCCGTGGCCACGGCCTCCCCGGTGAGCCAGCAGCCCACCGCGTCCCAGGCGGCAAGCAGCCAGCGGGTCCTCGCCACCGTCTCGGGATCCTCGCGGGCCAGCCAGGCCATGCGCGGCAGTAGTCCGTATCCGCCGGCACCGGCACGCCGGTCCTGCCAGGTCACCGCGGGCCGCATGGGGGCGCCATCGGCGTCCACGGCAACCAGCGTTGGGCCCTGGCCCACGCAGCAGATCGCCGCCACCTCGGGGGCGCCGCCCTCCACGGCCACCAGCGCCGCGCGGACCGCCGCGCCGATGGCCGCGTGCCAGGCCAGCGGATCCTGCTCCGCCCGCCCGTCCGGTCCCGTGTCCGTGGAATACGTGCCGCGGCCCAGGCCCAGCAGGCGCCCATCGGGCGTCACCAGGGCGGCCTTGACCTCGCTCGTTCCAAGGTCAATGCCCAGGACGGCCCCGTCACCGCGCCGCGCCGTGGCCATGGCGTCAGGCACCGCCGCTCGCACCCTCGTCCATCGCCTCGACGAAGAGGCGGCGAACCTGGGCCTGGCCCCAGACGCAGACGTCCCAGAGGTCGCTCTCGGGCTCCTGCGTGTACGGGCGGACGGGCATGTACGGCGGGGGGCCGTACTCGGGGGTGACGGTGATGCGCTCGGCGCCTGCAGCGGCCCTGGCGCGGAAGAGGTCCTTCCACCAGCCCTCGAACGCCGAGACGGCCTCGGCGTGCTCCGGGGCACGCGGGTCGTTCACCTGGACGGCCTGGGGGTGCGCCACGCGGGCGTGCACGTGCCTGGCGTGCCGGTTCGCCAGGGCGATGTCCTCGCCGCGGTCCTCCAGGAGCCGTTCCGCCACCACCACCCAGTGGCTGTAGTCCGCGGCGAGATGCAGCTGCGGCCGAGCGCGCAGGAGCCGGGCGGTCTGCCAGGGCGTGTTGAACAGGTGGCCACGATGGGTCTCGTGGTTGATGTCCACGCCGTACTCGCGCTCCAGCTCCAGCGTGAAGTCCAGGAAGTCCAGCGCCTCCTCGTCAGAGAGCCAGTCGGGCGCCGTGTGCGAGGTGACCTGCCGCGGGCTGTACTCCAGCGCGGTCTCGATGGTCCGCCGGTACGCGTCGCGGTCCGCCGTGAAGGCCAGGATCAGCGTGATGGGCTCAAGACCGGACTGCACGATCAGCGAGCGCAGCTCCTGGGGCTCGTCCGGGGGGAAGGGCGGGACCAGGACCTCGATGCCGTCAAACCCGGCTGCGGCCACCCGCTCCAGCGACGGCCCCAATGGCCGATCCAGGCCCCATGTGCTCCGGAAGACCCGCAGCTCCAACGCCAACCCTCCATGCCTCCCCGCACCGGACGCGCGCGGGCTGCGCAAGTCTAGGGCCCCGGACACGAAGCGGGTCGCGCGTCGCGGGAGGCGGCGGGTCGCACTGCCTCAAGGCGTGGGCGTGGGCGTGGGCGTGGGCGTGGGCGGCAGCGTGGCGATGACGTACGGCGTGAAGTCCACGTAGCGATACCGGTCCACGTCCACGGTGTACGTGGTCCCGTTGCCGATCCCCGTGACCGGCGCACCCCCGTACTGCCAGAAGGTCCAGCCCTGGCCGCCCCAGTTGGAGCCGGGGACCCACGGCGTCCCGCTGGTCCAGTGGGCCAGCCAGAGCGGCGAGCCCAGCTGCGCGAACAGCTGCGTGTCACCCACGTTGTTGGTCCAGAACGACGGCGACGTGTAGATCAGCGCGCGGACACCGGTCCGGGCCTCCACCTCGTCCAGGAACGCGCCCACCCACGCCTGCATCAGCGAGGCGCTGAGGCCGTTCGCGTTGTTCTCGAGGTCCAGGACCGGGAGCAGCTCGCCCACCGCCGGAGCGGCGACGTCGATGAAGTGGTCCGCCTCCGCCCTGCCGTCCGCCTGGACATCGGCGAGCGCGAGCGTGACACCGGACGGGCGCGCGAAGTGGTACGCGCCCACGAGCAGGCCCGCCGCCTCCGCCTCGGCGCGGTTCGCGGCATAGGTCGGGTCCGTGTAGGTGGTGCCGTCCGTCGCCTTGAGGAAGGCGAAGACCTTGCCGTCACCGGCCGGGCCGGACCAGTCGATGGTCCCCTGCCAGTGGCTCACGTCGATCCCCTGGAGATACGGGTCCGGCGGTGGCGTGAGCGATGGCGTTGGTGTCGGCGTTGCCGTGGGGGCGGGCGTTGGCGTGGGTGTCGGGGTGGGGGTTGGCGTGGGCGAGGGAGCTGTGACGAGCTGCGCGCGGGCAACAAACAGGTACGGGACGCCGTAGAGCGCCTTGACGGAGGTGCCGCCGACGCCGCTCACGACCGCCCACGAGGTGCCGGTCACGCGCCCGCCGGAGCAGGATGTGGTCCACGAGCCACCGGCCACCGTGCCGATGACCGTGACCCGCGTGCCCTTCGCGATTCGTGCGCGCAGGGTGGCTGTCACGGACGTGCCGGATCTGAGCGGGACGCCGGTGCACGCTGCGGCGAGGGTCGCGGACCGGGTCTCGGTGAAGAGTCCCGTGGCGGCGTAGACGGATGCCACGCCATAGAGCGAGGATGTGCTTCGCCCGTTCACCGAGGTGATGCGCCACCAGGCCGCGCCCGCCGACGCGCCGCCGCAGGCCACCTTCCACGATGTGCCGCTGACGCGCGCGACGGCGACCACGGCGGTGCCGGCCGGCAGCCGGGCGAGCAGGCGGGCGGACGCATCCG
This sequence comes from uncultured Chloroflexota bacterium, assembly GCA_903930745.1. Lineage (GTDB taxonomy): Bacteria > Chloroflexota > Limnocylindria > Limnocylindrales > CSP1-4 > CAIXZV01. The sequence continues at coordinate 4,458 of CAIYZX010000168.1, forward strand.
GTCTGACACGGACGGCGGCCCCGTCACACGCGGTCGCGAGAGCGGTGGAACCAAGCGCCTCGCCGGGGGCGATGAGGCCAAGGCCACCCAGCATGACCAGCAGTGCAAGCGCGACGAGCACCGGCCCTCGGTAGGGGCGCGCAGTGGGGTGGGCGCGACGGGGCCGGACGGAGTCGGAAGGGTGCACACAAAGCTCCGGGGGACGCTGGTGACGGACAGGATGCCTCGCGCCGGCGATCCCCGCCATGACCCGATGGTTGGGGGCCGGGCGGGCGGTGGAGGGATGGGTGCGTACAATCCGCGCGTGTCCCGCTTCTACTCGCTCGACGAGGCCAACGCCCTCCTGCCGGAGGTGATCGAGGTCGCGCACCGGTTGCGTGAGCAGCGAACGGGGCTCGTCGCCCTGAGCGACGCGTGGCGGGTGCAGGCCGGCGAAGAGGCCGGCCTCATGCCGGGTGCGTCCCCCGCAGACGAGGATCCGGAGCTCCGGCTGCTCCGGCTCCGGATGCGCGGGATCATGGACCAGATGCAGGCGGACATGGCCTGGATGGACGAGCGGTCCATCGTGCTCCGCGACATCGAGACGGGCCTGCTGGACTTCCCGGCCTCCGCGGCCGGACGGGCGGTCTGGCTCTGCTGGCGCTTCGGGGAGTCCTCGGTTGGCTGGTGGCACGGCATGGAGGAGGGCTTCACCGGTCGCCGGTCCGTTGACGCCCTGCCGGGAGCCTCCGCCTCCGCCTGAGGGGCGATGTCCGAGGATCGGGACGCTCAGGCGGTTCCGTGGTCCGGCAGCAGGACCGAGACCGTGGTGCCGTGCCCCGGCCGGCTCTCGATCATCGCGGCCCCACCCGCTGCCCGGGCCATCGCGTGCACCTGGGTGAGCCCGGTTCCGGAACCATCCGGCTTGGTGGAGAAGTGCCGCTCGAAGGCGCGCTCCCGCACCTCCGCGCTCATGCCGGTCCCGGTGTCCCTGACCCGGATGGCCACGAACGGACCCGGTCCGGCGTCCGGCAGCACATGCGGGTCTGCCATGACGCGCTCCGCGATGATCGTGATCGTCCCACCGTCCACCATCGCGTCACGGGCGTTGTTCACGAGGCTAACCAGGATCTGTTCCGCGTGACTGCGCTGGATGCGGATGAGGCCTGCGTCACGGATCTCCAGCTCCACGGGGATCCTGCCGGCGACGCCCCGAAGGTATGGCTCGAGATCGGCGAGGAGCCACCGGACATCGATGGGGGCCGCCTCGTGCTCCTGGCGTTCCCGCCCGAACTCCAGCAGCTGCTTGGTCAGCGTGATGCCAAGGTCCACGGCGTCCGAGATGCCGGTCACGTCCTCCGCATGCCGGCCGGCCGTGTCGGGGTCCGCCGTGAGGTTGCCCAGGTGGAATTGGATGGCGGTCAGGACGCTGCCGAAGTCCACGGCGGCGGTGGCGCCAACGCGGGTGACGGCCTCGAGCCGGTCCGTGCGCACGGCGGCTGCCTCCAGCCGCTTGCGCCGCGTGATGTCCGTGGCCAGGCCGTACCACCGGGCCGGGCGACCAAGGGCGTCAACCGAGCAACGCCAGTGCTCCTCCACCCAGATGACGGTCCCGTCGGCTCGCCGCATCCGGTACTCCAGGTCAAAGTCGCCGGCAGTCTCGGTCTCGGCCCAGCGCGCAGCGGCACGCTCACGATCCTCGTCCACCACCAGTTCGCTCCACCGGCCGGGACTGGCCATCTCGTCCGCGGCGTACCCAAGCATCCGCTCCACGCGCGGGCTGCAGAAGACATCGCCGGTGACCAGGTCCCGGACGAGCACAACGCCGTCGATCTCCGCCACGAGCGTCCGGTACTGCTCCTCGGAGGCTCGCAGTGCCCTGTCCGCCTCGATGCGGTCGGTGACGTCCATGACCTGGCTCACGAAGTACCGGACGCTTCCGTCGTCGTTGAGGATGGCCGCCACCGAGAGGTCTCCCCAGACGACGCGGCCGTCGGCGCGGAGGTAGCGCTTGAACTCCCGGTAGGACGTCCGGCGACCCGCCAGAACGTCGTCGGTGAGCCCCTGGCCCACCTCAAGGTCGTCCGGGTGCGTCAGGTCCTGCCAGCGCATGGATCGGAGCGTCTCGGCGTCGTGGCCGAACATGCGGCACAGGGCGTCGTTGACCTCCACCCAGTGGCCGTCCGGCGCGACGATCGCCATGCCGGTGGGCGCGTGCTCCATCGCGAGGGCGAACCGCGACCGGTGCTCAGCCGCCGCCCTGGCCTCCTCCTCGCTCGCCCGCAACCGTATCGCCGCCCGCTCGTCCAGGGTGATGTCCCGGGCTACGGAGAGGACACCGTCGCCGAGACGGCTGTACTCGACGCTGAAGTAGTGGGGGCCGTCCGGTGCCGCTGTCTCTACGGTGTGTCGGTACGGCAGTCCGGACTCGATGACGCGCCGGTGGAGATCGAACCGCGGGGCGAGATGGGGAACGGTCTGCAGGAAGGTGGCACCGGCGGGATCCGGAGCATCGGGCGACCCCAGCGCGTACTCCCTCCAGGCCGGGTTCGCCAGGACGATCCTCTCGTCCACGATCGTGCCGTCCTCGCTCCGAACCGCCTCGAGGACCAGGATCGCGTCACGGATCGCGTGGACGGCGGTCGCCAACAGCATGGGATCGTACGTGGTCATTCCCGGTGCCACACCGGCTCGTCCGGCCTCCGGCGTCACGCCGTCACGCGCACGCCTGCCGCCGATGCCGAGGCCGGGCTCTGTCCGCTGCTCTGAGACCATTCGGTGCTCTCATGGTGCCGCCCACCCCCCGGTGGTTCGCGGCACGACGAACGTACCCCTCCCCGGTCACGGCCCGTAATGCCCCCCTCGTGGAGGGTAAGGGGACCCGTAGGGCCTACCACGCTACATGTCTCGGGCATATACTCCCCCGCACCGAGGAGAGGGCCACTCCGGCAGAGCCGACAACCCCGATGAACCCGACAGCCCCGGCAACCCCAGCACCCGAGGAGCGTCCCCAGATGAACCGGCCCCAGGCCATTCCCGCCCTTGACCCGCTGTACGCGGACATCCGCCGCCGCGATCCCGTCCGCCCGGCCATCCTCCTGGATGTCCGCGAGGTGGACGAGTTCCGCCAGTTCCGCGCAGAGGGCGTGCTCTTCATCCCGATGAGCACCCTGAGCCTCCGCCTGGACGAGATCCCGAAGGACCGGCCGGTCATGGTGATCTGCGCCTCCGGCAGCCGCTCCCAGGGCGTCACCGGGTACCTCCTCCAGAACGGCTGGGAGGACGTTGGCTCCGTCGCCGGCGGCATGGACGGCTGGCGCCGCATGGGTCTCCCGGTCAAGTCCGGGCCCGTCGAGGACGGCGAGGGGCGCCTCCCCGCCTGAGCCCCAGGACATTCCCTCGCGCATACACGAAAGCCGCCGGTCATCCCGGCGGCCTTCGTCGTTGCTGCGAGGTTCCTGCGGTCCACGTGGGACCGCCCGGAGCTCAGTCCCTCTTGCGCGCGAACCGCGCCCGGACCTGCTCCTTGTGGTTGAACGCCCAGCCGATGAGCAGGACGATCACGAAGTTGACCGTGCCCACGCCCGCGGCGTTGAGATAGCCGATCTGCTGGCCGATCTCACCCTCGAGCTTGAGGGCCGGAAGCGTTGCGCCCAGGACGCCAAGCTGGAAGAACGGCTCCTGCGGGGCGAGGTACGCGCGGGCGAGGCCGCCCGTGACGCCGGCCTGCGTGGTGCCGCCGGCCATGAAGCCGTGCGGGCCGCTCACGAAGGCCGCCGCGCCCTGGATTCCCTCGCCCAGGTCCGTCTGGGCCAGGTGGTTCCACTGCGCGATGACGCCGTTCGCGTCCGGCTGCGCCCAGAGGGTCTCCGTGCGGGCGACCTGCCCGTCCGAGCCACCCTGCACGTAGATCACGCCGTTGGAGTTGAACCCGGACATGTTCGTCCGCGGACCGGGGAGGTTCGTCTGCGCGGACATCATCCACAGCGCGTCGATGACGTTGGGATCCTTGGCGGTGGCGTTGGCACCGCCACCCACGAGGCCCATCTGGACCGTGGCCACGGCAGCGCCCTGGTCGTTGGTGCCGCCGATGACGTAGATCACGTCACCCACGTGCATCGCGATGCCGTCCGCGTTGGGCTCGGCCAGCGGCTGCTGGACGGTCCACTCGGACGTGGGGCCGCCGGCGCCAACCTGGATCTTCCAGACGGAGTTGGTGGCCACGGTGCCGTTGGAGCCGCCCATGACCACCAGGCCATCGGAGACGGCGACGGCGGAGGCGCCGGTGCGGGCCTCGGGAAGGGCGGTGAAGTCCGTGACCCACTCGCCGAGCGTGCCATCGTTGTTCACGGTCAGGGAGTAGAC
>CAIYZX010000169.1 GCA_903930745.1 uncultured Chloroflexota bacterium
GGAGCTGGAGAAGCGCGAGGAGGAGCTGCGCAAGCTGCGCGGCGAGCACGTCACCGCCGGCTGGGGCAACCAGATCCGCTCGTACGTCCTGCACCCGTACCAGATGGTGAAGGACCTGCGGTCGTCCCACGAGACGTCCAATACGGGCGCCGTCCTGGACGGCGACCTTGACGCGTTCATGCAGGCCGAGCTGGAGCGCCTGGCCACGGGCCGGCCCGCCTCCGGGGATGACGGCGACGCCTGAACCGGCGGCTGCCAGGGCCACCGATCCCGCCGGCGTCCGATACCGGGCGATGCGCGCGGGCGACGTTGCGGCGTGCGCGCGGGTGCTCAAGGCGGCCATCGACGACTACTCGTCCCGCCTGGGCCGGCCGGCAATCCCGGATGACCTGGGGCCGGTGGAGCGGATCATCTCCCACGTGCTTGCCACGGATCCTGCGCGGTCCTGGGTGGGTGTCACAGACGACGGCACGGATGGCGGAGAACGCGTGCTCGCCTTTGCCGACGCGTACGTGCGCGGCACCACCTGGTATCTCGCGGGCCTGATGGTCCATCCGTCCGCGCAGGGCACCCACGTTGGCTCCGCGCTGATGGACCGGGCCCAGGCGGGCTGCGACATACGGCCCGGCATGGAGACCCCCTCGCCCGATGCGCCGCTGGCGAGCGGGATCGACAGCTGGGGCCTGGGCACGGACGCGCTGCAACCCATCTCCAATGCGTTGTACGCGAAGCGCGGGATCATCGCCCGGGTTCCCGCCTGGCGCATGGCAGGCGAGGTTCGCCGCTGGTCCGCGTTCCCAGGGCTGCCCGGAGGTCTCCGGATGGTGTCGTTCGAGGCGCTGGCGGCCGACGGGCCCACGGGTGTCGTCCGCCTGGAGGCGATGCTGGCGGACGTTGACCGGGAGGTTCTGGGCTTCGCACGTCCGCAGGATCACGCCTGGATGCGGCGTGAGGGCTGGACGGGGTTCATGGCCGTGGACCGCGCCGACGGGAGAGCCGTGGGCTATGCCTACGGGTCCGGCGCAGGGCGGGTGGGCCCCGTGGCCGCCGTGGACCCGGCGCTGCATCCGTCGCTCATCGGCATCGCCATCCGCGAGACGCCGGTCCTTGGCCCCGTGGCCACGTGGGCCCTGGGCTCCGCGGACGAGGCGATGCGCTCGCTCCTTGACGCGGGCCTGCGCTACGACGGCCCGCCCGGCCTCTTCTGCTGGTCCCACGACCGCCATCCGTTCCGGCGCTACCTCCCGGCCACGATGGCGATCATCTAGGAGGTCAGCGGACCTCGCGGCATACCCCTACCGGGGACCTTTGCCCGGCGAGCGCCGTCCCTATCATCGGCCTGACATCCACTGCCGGGATCGTCTTGTCAAGGGGAGGTGGGGGTTGCCGGCAGCAAGCGAACCTCGCGGGCCATAGCGGACCCGCGATGCAGGACCCGGACCTGGTCCGGGCGAGGGGTAGACAGAGTGAGCCGGACCATCACACGTCTGGCGGCCCTGCTGGCCGGCGTCGCGATCTCCATCGCGCCGCTCTCCGCGCAGCCGGCCGCCGCAGCCGTCAGCCTGACGATCAGCCCCATCACGTGGGACGTGGTGGGCCTCGACAGCAATGACGTGACGACCGGACCCAACCGGTTCCCCGTGGGCACCCGCGTGTGCGCAGCGGGTGGCACGGCCACGTCGGTCAGCGCCTCACTCACCTGGGACAGCGCCAACGCCTATGTCACCCTCCGAGCGGGCTCCCTGGCGACCATCGACCTCGGCTCCATCGCCAGCGGCACCTGTGCGGACGCCTACTTCGAGGCGGAGGTCACCCGCAACGCCGCCGCCTACGACACGGTCCGCCAGTACCACGTGACCGCCACGGACGCCGGCTCCGGCGCAACGGCCAGCACACCGCGCCCCCGCCAGCTCTACGTTGAGCACCTCATCTCGCAGAACCGCAACGGCATCACGTCCGTCGCCCTCAACGGCACGGCCATCCCGGCCGGCGGCACGATGACCCTGATCCAGGGCCGGACGTACGACATCACCATGAGCGGCTTCACCGCCACGCAGGGCTACAACCAGCTGGAGGCCTTCACCGGCCTGCCCAACACGATCTTCCAGGTCCTCTCGGTCAACGCCACGTACACGTCCTTCGGCGGGCCAATCACCTCGCCGTGGAGCCGGCTGTACGCGGACGCCTGCACGTGGGAGAACGACCCGGGCAGCCCCAACTACCGGTCCTGCATCGGTGACGACTACAAGGCGGGTGGCACAACCACCGTCACGTACCACGTGCGCGTCATCGGGGGCGCCGGCGATGCCGCCGCACCGCTGATGAGCCTCCTCTACGACTTCTCCGGCAGCTCCTACCACTACAACGCGGATGCGGGAACCGGCGTGCGATATGCCGTCGTCGCCAGTCCGGCCTCCATCCCGCTCACGAAGACGTTCGTGCCCAGGGTGATCGCGCCCGGCGGGACCTCCACCCTCACCTTCAGGGTGGCCAACCCCACGCCGGACACCGTTGCGGGGGTCACCTTTGCGGACACGTTCCCGGCGGGTCTCGTCGTTGCCGGGACGCCCGCGGTCGCGTACAGCGGCTGCGGTGCCGGCGCCTTCTCCCCGGCCGTCGTTGGAGGCGTCACCTCGGTGAGCTTCGGGAACGGGACGGTCGCGGGCTACGGGACGTGCACCGTCTCCGTCAACGTCACGGCGTCCAGTGGCGGCACCTACACCAACACCACGGGCAATCTCTACGTCGACACCACCGTCGACACCGGCAACACCGGCAGCGACACCCTCACCGTGGCGGACGCCGCGGCCTGCACCCCGGGCCAGACCCTCGCCTCGTGGAGTGTCCCCTCAGGCACCGTGCAGAACCCGCCGGACCTCGCGGGCGGTGCGCCCACCACGCAGGGCGGCGGCGTCACCACCGCAGCGGCGCTCGCCAGCATCCCCGCGAGCACGACCATCATCACCACCTCCGGCCACAACGACGGCACGTCCTGGAGCACGTTCGGGTACAAGAACGCGGGCCAGACGATCACCTTCACCCTGGACACGCGGAAGTACTCCGGCGTCCAGATGAGCTACTGGGTGGCCAACCCGGGCGCGTCCAACGGTCCCAGCAGCCTCGTGCTGGCCTACAGCACCGGCGGCGCCTACGACCCGGTGCAGACGATCGCGTCGCCCGAGGCGGCGATGACCAACCACACGTATGACTTCAACGGCCTGACCAGCACGACCGGCAACACGGTCTTCCGGTTCACCGCCACGGGCGCCAACAACGACCAGAGCGGCGCGAACCTGGACTTCGACGACATCGTCTTCACCGGCTGCTTCAACGCCCCGCCGGCGCCCATGCTTGCCAAGTCCTTCGGCAGCGACCCCATCGTCAAGGGCGACACGTCCGTGCTGGAGTTCACCCTCGCCAACACCGCAGTCGGCAACGTTGACCTGACCGGCGTCGCGTTCACGGACGTCATCCCGGCGGGACTGGCGGTGACCGGCGGCTCCGCCGCGGGATGCGGCGGCACCGTCACGAGGACGGCCCCGCGAACGATCGCCCTGTCCGGCGGCACCCTGGCGGCCGGCGGATCGTGCTCCTTCAACGTCACCGTCACGGGTGCCGTCGAGGGGGCCTACGAGAACGTCACGGGGTTCGTGTCCACGACCGAGGGCGGCACCTCCACCAGCTACGCCATCGACACGATCTCGGTGATCGCACCGCCCGTCATCGCCAAGACCTTCGCCCCGGCGGCCATCCTCCTCGACGGCACCTCGGAGCTGTCCCTCACGATCGGCAACCCCAATGGCCATGCCGCCCTCAGCGGCGTGGGCTTCACGGACATCCTGCCTGCAGGCGTGACCGTGACCGACGACGAGGGCTCGTCGGCCTGCGGCGGCACCATCACCCGGACAGCGCCGTCCACGATCCAGCTGTCAGGGGCTTCACTGGCGGCCGGAGCCACGTGCACCATCACGGTGACTGTCACCGGCACGTCCACCGGCACCAAGGTCAACACCACGGGGAACGTGACATCCGCGGAGGGCGGCAGCGGAGACACCGCGACGGCCACCCTCGAGATCACCGACCCGACCAAGCGCCTGGACCTGAACAAGCAGGTCTCCGCGGACGGCACCACGTGGCGCAAGTTCGCAGGCGTCGCCACCGGCGACGACCTCTACTACCGCTTCGCCGTCTACAACGCGGGAGACGTGGCGGTCACGGGCACGGCCATCGTTGACCCGGACGTGTCCGGATGCACGTGGACGGGACCGGCCAACCCCACGCTCCAGCCGGGCGATACCGCCTACTGCACCACCACGGTCCCGTTGACGGCCATCGAGGGGGGCGGCACCAACACGGCCCACGCCACTGGTGGATCCACCCTGGGAGCCGTGACATCCGAGGCCTCCACCGCCACGTACGGGACGTTCGGGCTGACGATCGACAAGTCCGCCACGGAGACGTCCTTCTCGGCCGCATCGGCGGTCCTCCACTACAGCTACCTCGTCACCAACGCGGGCACCGTGCCGCTCCACGGTCCGGTCACGGTCGCGGACGACAAGGCCATCGACGAGTCCTGCCCCTCGGTCTCCACCGTGGGCGACCTTGACGACTGGCTGGATCCCGAGGAGGCCGTCACCTGCACCGCCTCCTACACGGTCCTCGCCGGCGATGTGACCGCGAAGCACGTGACGAACGTGGCGAGCGCCACGGTTGACAACGTCACCACCGCCACGGACACGGTGACCGTGCCGCTGGCCGCATTCACGGTGGCCAAGACGTCCGAGACCACCATCGTTGGCCTGGCCGGCGACGTGGTCACGTACGAGATCACGATCACCAACACCGGCGAGGCCACTCTCACGGGGCTCCTCGTTGAGGATCCCACCTGCGACGCCGATCCGGCGTACGTCTCCGGTGACACGGGCGCGGACGAGGTCTTCGAGGCCGGCGAGGCGTGGGTCTACACCTGCGACCGGACCGTGACCCAGGACGAGATCGACGCCGGCGGGTTCCTCTCCAACA
>CAIYZX010000170.1 GCA_903930745.1 uncultured Chloroflexota bacterium
TCCCCTCGGGGACCCCGGGCGATTAGCTCAGTCGGTCAGAGCGCACGGTTCACATCCGTGAGGTCACTGGTTCGAGCCCAGTATCGCCCACCACCTCGAACCTACAGAGAGCGGAGGCCCAGGCCTCCGCTCTCTGCCTTTCCGGGACCCGGTCCCGGCGGCCCGTGCCTCAGGTCGCGGGCACGAGCCACACGAACCTCGTGGGCTCGTCCGTCTTGTACGTCCGGCACTCTGCCAGGACCGCCTCCTCCTCGGGCGTGGGCGGTGGCGCGTTCCGGTCCAGCTCCAGCGCCTCCTCTGGCGTCGCGGCATCGATCGAGTAGGCCTCGCCACCGGTGCCGGGCGCCTCGATGCCCGTTGCGGTCACGTCGCAGGCGCCCGTATAGCGGTACCGGACCTTGGCCATGGAGTCGTAGTACCCCTCCGCGATCCGCTGCTCAAAGGCCAGGAGCGGCTCGCGTCCTCCGGGCAGCTCGTTGTAGGCCGTGAGGAGGATGATCCCCGCCCGGTCGAACGGGCCTGGGGCGGGCAGCAGCGGCCGGATGCGGATGGTGGCAGGAGCGGAGCTGGCCGTGCCGGCCGGGACGATCCGGACCGAGGCCTCGTCGTACCCCTCGATCCCCTCAACCCGGTAGGCGGTGCCCGACGAGGGATCGACATGGAGGCCCAGCTCCACGAGCAGCTCGCTGCCTGGGCCCCACGGGACGTCATGCACCATTCCTGCCCCCATGCCACGGACATCGCACCCGGGCACGATAGCGCAGGGTGCACGGGTGCACGTTGCGCGGCGGCGACCCGGACCGCCGGCGACCCGGACGGCCGCACCGGGAGGCGACGTTCCGCCCCGTCCGGCGACCGGTCCGGCGGAGGCACCACGGCGCCCCGGTGAGAATCTCCGGCGGACAGCGGAGGGCGGCGTCACAGGCACCGGTGGCCGCGCGTCGCAGACGGTGATCTCCTGTGCCCCGCGAAGCGGACCTCCTCCCCGCTTCGCGGGGCTTCCTGCTGTCGGGTCCCGGTGGTGCCACGACCTCCGGTTCGTTGACCGGATCGCGCGCAGGCGCGACCATCGCAGGACCAAGCCGTCCATGGAGATCGGAACCCGCGATGTCGTCCGCCCGCTACGTCCACGAGGCGGCGCTCCTCCTGCTCGCGGACATCGAGGACGGGCGGCCCGTGCCGGAGCTGCGGCTCCTGGACGTGGGCGGCCCCGTCGGGGACGCCGCCATGGAGGCCTTCCACCGGCTTGAGCGTCACGGGGTCCCGTTCTCCGTTGGCTTCGGCCGCGTTGCGGAGGAGCGTGGCGACATGCTGCTGCTCCTGCTCTGGGCCGCGATGCAGCGCGTCCTCGGGAGCAACTCGCCGGAGGCCCTGGAGGCGTCGGCGTTCAGCCTGGAGTCCGTTCGGGTCGTGGCTGCGCGGCACCAGCAGCTGGGCGGGTAGGGAGCCGCCCGTCGATCACGGGGGGGGTGCCGAAGGGGCCGGCGTGCTGCCGACCCCTTCGTATGGTTCGCTCGGTGTGGGCCGCCCGTGCGGCCGGCGGCTCAGCCCTCGGCGGCGATGCGGCGGAGGACCGCCGGCAGGATGCCTCCCTGGCGGAGGTACTCCACCTCGATGGGCCCGTCGAGGCGGGCGATCGCCTGGAACTCGCGGACCGAGCCGTTCTCGTCCGAGCGGGCCACCACGGTGACCAGCTGGCGCGGGGTCAGCTCGTTCATCCCGGTGATGCTGAACGACTCGCGGCCGGTGAGGCCGAGGGACGCCGCGTTCTCGCCGGGCTGGAACTGGAGCGGGAGCACGCCCATGCCCACGAGGTTGGAGCGGTGGATCCGCTCGTAGCTCTCGGCGATGACCGCGCGGACGCCCAGGAGCGTGGTGCCCTTGGCCGCCCAGTCACGCGAGGAGCCGGAGCCGTACTCCTTGCCCGCGATGATCAGGCACGGGACGTTGGCCGCCTTGTAGGCCATCGCGGCGTCGTAGATGAACGTCTGCTCGCCGTCCGGGAGGTGGACCGTGTACGGGCCCTCCTTCCCCTCGACCAGCCTGTTCTTCAGCCGGATGTTGCCGAAGGTGCCGCGCATCATCACCTCGTGATGGCCGCGGCGGGCGCCGTACTGGTTGAAGTCCACGGGGGTCACGCCCTGGGCCTGCAGCCACTGGCCGGCGGGCGACCAGGCGGCGATGGAGCCGGCGGGGGAGATGTGGTCCGTGGTGACCGAGTCGCCGAGGACCGCGAGGGCACGGCCGTTCACGATGTCCGTGAGCGGCGCGGGCTCCTTCTGGAGGCCCTGGAAGAACGGCGGGTTGGCGATGTACGTGGAGTCCGGGTCCCAGGCGTAGCGGTCGCCCGTGGGGATCTCGATGGCGCGCCAGCGCTCGTCGCCCTCGAAGACCACCCTGTAGGTGGACTCGAACAGCTCCGAGTCAACGGACTCGGCGATCGCGGCCTTGACCTCGTCGGGCGTGGGCCAGATCTCGGACAGCATCACCGGCTGACCGTTGGACCCGGTGCCGATGGGCTCCGTGGTGAGGTCGATGTCCACGCGGCCCGCCAGCGCGTACGCCACCACGAGGGGCGGCGAGGCGAGGTAGGCGGCGCGGACGAGCGGGTGGACCCGGCCCTCGAAGTTGCGGTTGCCGGACAGGACCGCGGCGACCACGAGCTGGTCCTCCTCGATCGCCTTGGCGACCGGCTCGTCCAGCGGGCCGGAGTTGCCGATGCAGGTGGTGCAGCCGTAGCCCGCGAGCGCGAAGCCCAGCTCCGCCAGGGGCTCCGTGAGGCCCGCGCGGTCCAGGTAGCCCGTGACCGCCCGGGAGCCCGGGGCCAGCGACGTCTTGGCGACGGGCGAGCTCTTGAGGCCCTTCGCCACGGCCTTCCTCGCGAGGAGACCGGCGCCGATCATCACGGCCGGGTTGGACGTGTTGGTGCACGAGGTGATCGCGGCGATCGTCACGGACGCGTGGCCGATCTCCGCCTGCCGGCCACGGGCCTCCACCGTCTTGGGCGCGACGCCCACGGTGGCCGGGTACGCGGTGCGGAAGTTCTCCGGCACGCCGCCGAGGGCCACGCGGTCCTGCGGGCGGCGCGGGCCGGCGAGGGAGGGGACCACGGTGCCGAGGTCAAGCTCCAGCGCGGCATCGAACTCCGGGCCGTCTCCGGGCTCGCGCCACAGGCCCTGCTCCTTGGCGTAGCGCTCCACGAGGGCCACGCGCTCCGGCGTGCGGCCGGTGAGGCGCAGGTACGCGATCGTCTCGTCGTCGATGGGGAAGAGCGTGGTGGTGGCGCCGAACTCCGGGCTCATGTTCGCGATCGTGGCGCGGTCCGCCAGCGTGAGGCCGGCGAGGCCGTCGCCCGCGAACTCCACGAACGTGCCCACGACGCCGAACCTGCGCAGCATCTCGGTGATCGTGAGGACGAGGTCCGTGGCCGTGGCCGCCTTCGGCAGCTCGCCCTTGAGGCGGACGCCCACGATGCGCGGCATCTGCTGGTAGAGCGGCTGGCCCAGGAGGACCGCCTCGGCCTCGATGCCGCCCACGCCGTAGCCGATGACGCCGAGGCCGTTGATCATCGTGGTGTGGGAGTCCGTGCCCACGAGCGTGTCCGGGAAGGCGACGCGCCCGCCCTCGTCCGCGCGGTCGTTGACCACCTGGGCGAGGAACTCCAGGTTGACCTGGTGGATGATGCCAGTGCCGGGCGGGACCACGCGCAGGTCGCGGAACGCCGTCTGGGCCCAGCGCAGGAGCTGGTAGCGCTCGCCGTTGCGCTCGTACTCGCGCTCCACGTTGAAGCTGAACGCGCCGGCGCCGCCCCACGCGTCGATCTGGACGCTGTGGTCGATGACGAGGTCCGCGGGCACCAGGGGATTCACGCGCGAGGGGTCACCTCCGAGGCCGGCCATCGCGTCACGCATGGCGGCAAGGTCCACCACCGCGGGGACGCCGGTGAAGTCCTGGAGGACGACGCGGCTGGGCATGAAGGGGATCTCGGCCTCACCGCCCCTGCCGGGCGCCCAGGCGCCCAGGGCCGCCACGTCCTCCTCGCGCACGATGCCGCCGCCCGCGTGGCGCAGCGCATTCTCGAGCAGGATCTTGAGCGTGACGGGGGCACGACCGAGGTCGATGCCGAGGGACACGCCGGCGGCGGGGATGGCCGCGAGGCGGTACAGGTCCGGGAGGCCGGCGCCAAGGGAGGCGCGCGAGCCGAAGGCATTGGGCACGGGCATGCTCTGATCTCCGCTGTGGGGACCGGGCGATGAGGGTGCGCCCTCGAACCGCTCGCTACACTCGTCGCGTGGAAGTGTATATCGCGCATCGCCGCTCCGGCACGGTCTGCCTCCGATGAGGGCCTGGGATGATTCCGAGGCCGCGGTCCGCAAGGCGGCCGAACGCCGCGCCGAGGAGCACGAGGAGCGCCGCAAGGCGCTCGACGAGCAGGGGATCGAGCTTGACCCCGTGACGCCGTCCGGGACGCACCGCCACGGCGACCTGGAGCACGCGAGCGACCATGCCCATCCGCATGCGCACAGCGGGCCCGGCGAGCGCCCCGTGACCGGCATCGTGGGGGCGGGCTCGGTGGGCCTCGCCCTCGGCGTCGCGCTCTCGCGCGCGGGCTGGCCGGTTGGCGCGGTGGCCTCGCGTGACGACGCCCGCAGGGAGCGCTTCCGCTCGCTCGTCCCGGGCTGCCGGGCGTTCCACGAGGCGGCGGCGCTCGTGGACGACGTGGAGCTGGTCATCCTCGCGGTCCCGGACGACGTTGTCCCGCCGCTCGCCCAGTCGCTGCGGCTCTATGCCGGCCAGGCCATCGTCCACACCAGCGGCCTGCTGGGTGCGGAGGTCCTCCGCCCGTCCATGGCGGCGGGGACGCAGGCGGGCGGGTTCCATCCGCTCGTGGCGTTCGCGGACCTGGACCGGGCGCTCGCGGCGCTCAAGGGCGCCACGATCGCCATCGAGGGTGACGACGAGCTGGCTGCGCACCTCGCGGACATGGCGGATGCCATCGGCGGCAGCCCGGTCCGCCTCGCGCCCGGCACCAAGGCGGCCTACCACGCGGCGGCGGTGCTGGCGGCGGGCGGCGTGACGAGCCTGCTGGACACGATCCGGGAGATCGCGGGGGTCGTGGGGCTGGACGAGGAGGGCGCGCTGCGGATCTACCTGCCGCTGGTCCGCCAGACGCTGGCGAACGCCGAGGCGCTGGGGATCATGGCCGCGCTCACCGGCCCGGCCACCCGTGGCGACGCGGGAACCGTGCGCACGCACCTGGCCATGCTGGGCTCGCGGGCCCCATCCACGCTGCCCGTCTACCGGGCGCTCGCGGAGCGCTCCGTGGAGATCGCCGCCGCGCGGCGCGCCCTGGCACCGGAAGCCGAGGAGCGACTCCGCCGCGCCCTTGCGGGTGACCCGTGAGGGGGTACGATGCGGACA
>CAIYZX010000171.1 GCA_903930745.1 uncultured Chloroflexota bacterium
GGAGGCGCTCGCCGCCACGCTGGGCACGGGCGAGGTGCACTTCCACTCGCGCTCACGCGGACGGCTCTGGCGCAAGGGCGAGACGTCCGGCAACGTGCTCCGCCTTCGAACCCTGGCGCTGGACTGTGACGGCGACGCGCTGCTGATCGGTGTCGATCCCGTCGGACCCACGTGCCACCGCGAGACGCGTTCCTGCTTCGATCCGGACGAGGTGTCCGGCGAGGTGAACGGTGCGGCCCCAGTCCACGAGACCCTTCGGCAGGCGGGTGCTGCCGTGCCGGCGGCCGGCCGCCCGCTTGGCCCGGGCCCCGAACCCCAGGGGTTCGGATGGCTGGAGTCGCTCTGGAGCACCATCGCCGACCGGACGAGGGACCGCCCGAGGGGCTCCTACACCGTGACGTTGCTCGAGGGCGGCGTGGACCTCGCCGGACGCAAGGTGGCAGAGGAGGCGACCGAGGTCCTGCTTGCGGCCAAGAACGACGAGGCCGCCCAGGCGGCCGGTATCGGCCGCGAGCAGACCCGTGCGCTGTTCGCGGGCGAGGCCGGTGACCTGGTCTACCACGCCCTGGTCCTGCTTGCGGAGCGATCGATGGAGCCGAGGGTGGTGCTCGAGGTCCTCCGGGGCCGCCACGGTGACGCCGGTCGCGGCTGATCCCGCCCGTGGGCTCCCAGGCGGGACGCGGCCCTCGCTAGGAGGCCGGCGCGACCCGGACGACGGCGCGGTTGCGCTTGCCGGCCCGCAGCTCGTACCACTGCCCGGCGATGGGCTCCGGCATCCGGGCCGCGGGATCCGTGACCCGTTCGCCGTTGACGGTGATGGCGCCACCGGAGATGAGCCGGCGCGCCTCGCCCTTTGACGGGGCCAGTCCGGCCTCCACGAGCACGCCCACGACACCGCCGGCGACCACGTCTGGGGCGACAACCGGCCCCCGCGTCGCAGCGGCCACGGCCGCCAGCAGCGAGGGATCCGTCACCGGCTCCCTCTGGAAGAGCGCGGCGGAGACGGCGACGGCCTCGTCGGCTGCGGCGGTTCCGTGCACGCGGGCCGTCAGGTCCGAGGCAAGGCGGCGCTGCGCCTCGCGGGCCTCCGGCCGATCCGCGGTGGCGGCGTCAAGCGCGACGATCTCGTCACGCGTCCACGTGGTGAACCAGCGCATGTACGTGGCGACGTCGCGGTCGTCCACGTTCACCCAGTACTGGTAGAAGGCGTACGGCGTGGTGCGCGCGGCGTCCAGCCACACGGACTCGCCGCTCTCGCTCTTGCCGAACTTGGTCCCGGACGGAGCCAGCAGGAGCTTGTACGAGATGCCGTGCGCAGGGCTCTCCTCGGTCTCGCCGCCGGACGTGCGCCGGATCAGCTCAAGGCCCGCGGTGATGTTGCCCCACTGGTCCGCGCCGCCCATCTGCATCTCAACGCCGTGCTCCCGGTAGAGCGTGGCGAAGTCGAACGCCTGGAGCGTCATGTAGCTGAACTCGGTGAAGGAGAGGCCGCGCTCAAGCCGCTGCTGGACGGAGTCCTTCGCCAGCATGTACGGCACGGTGAAGTGCTTGCCC
>CAIYZX010000172.1 GCA_903930745.1 uncultured Chloroflexota bacterium
CGGGCGGGAACGGGCTACGATGCGCGGGCCTGGACCCGTCGGGCGCGCTTGGCCATCCATGTCCCGGAGGCACCGTTGTCGCGCGTCCCCCGCGTTTCCCGCGTCTCCCCCTTGCACCGGCTGTGGCCGATCCTGCTCGCCACCACGATCGCCGCCTGCTCCGGCGCCGCGCCCGCCACCCCGAGCGGCGACGGCGCCCAGGCGCAGGCCACCGAGCAGGCCACGGAGGGTGTCACCGGCGCACCAACGCGCGCGCCCCAGACCCGCACCCCCGAGCGCACGCCCGCGGCCGGCACCGGCACCCCCGGGAACCTGGGCACCAATCTCGGCGCCATCACGTACTACGACGGCCTCGTGGTCTTCGCCAACCTCGTGGACCAGGCGGGCGACTGGATCCCGCAGCGAGAGGGCGGCACCTGGGGCTCCGGTGACCCCCTGGATCTCAGGCCGGACGGGTGGCCCAGGACGCTCGCGCCGGGCCAGTACGCCAGCACGGTCATCGCGGACGTCCACTACCCCGCCGGCACGTACGCCGTCAACTGGCAGGGCCAGGGCACCTTCCGGATCGCGGGCCAGCCCTTCGACGCCACCGGCGGATCCAGCGGATCCGGCCCCGCCCCCGGCACGCCGGCCACCATCAGCCTCGACGGCACCTCCACCGTGGTCCTGGACATCCTGGCCACGAACCCGGCGGACCCGCTTCGCGCCATCGACGTCCGCGTCCCGGGCGAGTCCCCCACCGCCGTCTTCCGCACGGCGTACGTGGAGAGCCTGGGGTTCTACAGGGCGCTGCGGTTCATGGACTGGACCCGGACCAACAACGCCGCGTGGGAGGAGGCACCGGCCCGAAGCTGCGCCACGCGCGTGACCCCCGGCTACTACTCTCAGGGCACCAGCGCGGGCGCCAGCGTGGAGCGCATGGTGGGGCTCGCGAACCTCCTCCACGCGGATCCCTGGTTCACCATCCCCCATACCGCGACGGCGGACTGGACCACCTGCATCGCGGGCGTTGTCGCGGACCTGCTGGCCGCGGACCTCACGCCCAGGTTCGAGCTCTCCAACGAGACCTGGAACCCCACCTTTCGAGCCTTCGGCGACCTGACGGCCGATGCCGAGGCCCACAACCTGGGCGGCGGCGACAGCTATCTCGGCCTCCAGCTGGAGCACGGCGCACGGCACGCGGCGGCGATGGCGCTGGTGGACGCCGAGTTCGCGAAGCGCGGCCGGACCGCCCGCCACGTCCTCGCCGGGCAGGCCGCCAACGCGTGGGTCCTGGAGCAGCGCCTGTCCGCACCAGGGGCCGCCGATGCCACCGACGAGCTGGCCATCGCCCCCTATCTCGGCGTGCCGAACGCGAACCCCTTCGACCCCGCGGAGGCCGCCTCGCTCGCCGGGCTCACCCTGCCGGAGCTGTTCGCGAGGCTGGACGAGGCGCAGACCGCGGAGGTGGAGCCGTGGATCGCCGCGCACGTTGACCTGGCCGCGTCCGCGGGCAAGACGCTGGTGGCGTACGAGGGAGGCCAGCACCTGGCGGGCGACAGCGGGAACGATGCGCTGACCGCGCTCTTCACCGGCGCCAACCGGGACGCGGCGATGGGCGACCGATACGCCACGTACCTCGCGCGCTGGCAGGAGCTCACGGGGAACGCGCTGTTCATGCACTTCACCGATGCCGGGCCGTACACGCAGTGGGGGTCCTGGGGTGCCGTCGAGGATCCGTCCGCGCCCGGCGGACCGAAGTGGGAGGCGCTCGCCGCCTTCGCCGGCGCGTCCGTGGCCGATGCCACCGCCCCCGTGGTGACCTCCGGGCCCGTGCTGGCGTTCCGCGCCGGGGCCGCGGTGGGCCCTTCGGGCGTGCTGCCGATGACGGTGCGGGTCTCCGCAGCCGATGTCTCGGCCGATGGCGAGCCCTCGCCGTCCGGCGTGGCCTCCGTGCAGGTCTCGCGGCGCGTGAACGGCGGGGCGTGGTCCGCGCCCGTCACCGTGTCTGTCGCCCCGGTCGGCGGGGCCGGTGGGGCCGTCAGCGCCGCCGTGCCCGTCTCCGTGGCGGCAGCCGGGATCATCGCCGTGCGGGTCCGCGCGCGGGACGTGGCCGGCAACACCTCCGCGTGGGTGGAGGGGCCGGTGCTCCGTCCCCGCCTCCTGGGCGA
>CAIYZX010000173.1 GCA_903930745.1 uncultured Chloroflexota bacterium
AACGCCACGTTCTCCCAGACGGTCTTGCGGGGCAGCAGCTTGAAGTCCTGGAAGACGATGCCGATCTTCCGCCGGATCCGCGGCACCTGGCGGCGCTTGATGTGCGCAAGGTCGTCGCCGTCGATCACCACGCTGCCCTGCGTGGCCAGCTCGTCCCGGATCAGGAGCTTCATGAGCGTGGACTTGCCGGCGCCGGACGGGCCCACGAGGAAGACGAAGTCGCCCTCCGGGACGACCAGGTCCACCTCCTTGAGCGCCAGCTTCCCGTTGGGGTAGCGCTTGGTGACATCGTGCAGGACCAGGACGTTGTGGTCGCGGTCGCCGGGGGTGGCGTGGCTGCGCCCGGGGCGCCCGAATACGGACGGCCGGTTGCCGTCTCCTCGAAGACCAGGGGTGGAGCTGCCGGGGAAGGTCACGTGCTGGCGGTCACTCGGCGGTCAAGACGCTGGAGACTCCGCCGGAGGGCACGACGGCGTGGAGCCACTGTCGGCCGAGCCTAGCACCGTGCACGCGATCGTGCCGGTTCGGTGGCTGGTTCTCCAGAGGACGCACGGGCGCCACCGGCCGCAGGGTGTCCCACGGCCGGCGATGCCGCCAGGTCCAGGTCAGCTCCAGGTCAGCTCCGGCGCGAGGTCCTCCGGCGACGCGGCCGCGCCACCAGCAGCCCGAAGGCGAGACCCGCCACCAGCACGAGGATCGCCACGAGACCGGACGAGCCGGTGAGCGGCGCACCCCGCTTCGCATCCACCGTGGAGGACGGCGGGACGCTGATGGACGGACGTGCCGCCTGCTCGGCGCGCACGTCCACCACCGGCGAGGTGATGGGCTGGCCGCCCACCATGCCGGCCGCCGTGGCGATGTTCGTCACGGAACCCGCGGCGACGTCTTCGGCCGTCACGGCGTACTCGGACGTACAGGTGATGGACTCGTCCGGGGCGAGCGCGTCAACGGGCGGGCAGTCCACGGACGTCTTGTCGTCGTAGACCGTGATCGGCCCCTCGACGGTCACGTTGCCCGTGTTCGTCACCAGGTACTCGTACCGGAGGATGTCGCCCACATTGCGGAAGACCGAGGTGCCCACGATCGTCTTCACGACGGTGAGCTCCGGGTCCCAGACGATCTCGATGTCCAGCGTGTCCGTCTTCTCGCCCGCCTCGTCCGTGGTCACGGTGACGGTGTTGGAGAGGAACCCGCCGGCGTCGATCTCATCCTGGGTCACGGTCCGCTCGCAGGTGTAGACCCACGCCTCACCGGCCTCGAAGACCTCGTCCGCGCCCGTGTCACCGGAGGCGTACGCGGGATCGGCGTCGCACGTGGGATCGTCCACCACCAGGCCGGTCAGCGTGGCCTCGCCGGTGTTGGTGATCGTGATCTCGTACGTGACCACGTCGCCGGCCAGGCCAACGATGGTGGTCTCGGACGTCTTCGCCACCGTGAACGCGGCCAGCGGCACGGTCACCGTGTCGTCCGGCGAGTCCGTGCCATCGGCGGAGGCGAAGGCCACGTTGGTCACGTGCCCGGTCTCCACGTCCAGCGCGGTCACGGTGTAGGTCGCCGTGCAGGTGACGTCGTCACCTGGGGCCAGGGACTCCACCACCGGGCAGTCCACCTCGGCCTTGTCGTCCGTCACGGTGACGGGGCCCGCAAGGGTTGTGCCGCCGCTGTTGGTCACGACGTACGTGTAGTTGAGGGTGTCGCCCTCGGCCGCGAAGGTCGCCTCGTCGGCGGTCTTCTCGATGGTGAGGCCAGGTGCGCCGTTCGCCGTGACGTCAACGGAAGCGGTGTCCGTGACCTCCTCGGTGGTGGTCACGGTGGCCGTGTTGGAGACCACGCCCGCGTCGATCTCTGTCTGGGTCACCGTGTGGTCGCACGTGTAGGTCCAGGTCTCGGTCAGGTCGAGGGCGGCGTCCACGTCGGTGTCGCCGGACTGGTAGTCCGGGCCGCTGTCGCAGTTGCCGTCGATCATGGACACGCCCGTGAGCTTGATGTTGCCGGGGTTCGTGACGAGCATCGTGTAGCCGATGACGTCACCCGCCACGGTCACGAGCTCCGTGTCCGCGGACTTGTCCAGCGCCACCATCGGGTTCTGGTCCATGTCCACTTCGGCCGTGTCGTTGATCTCGTCCGTCTGGTCCGATGACGCGTAGGCGGCGTTGATGATCGCCTGGCCGAAGTCCAGGTCCTCCTGGGTCACGTTGACCGTGGCGGAGTAGATCCAGATCTCGCCCGCGTCCAGGACGTCCGGGTTGACCTCGTCGCCGGAGACGAGGAAGGCCTCGGCATCCAGGCTGTCCAGGAAGGAGATGCCGGTGAGCGCCAGCTCGCCGGTGTTGGTCACGGTGATCGTGAACGTCACGTCGCCGGGGGCGTCAACGAGCGTGGTGTCCGCCACCTTGTTGATGGTCATCGCGGCCAGCGGGACGGTGACGCTGTCCTCGTTGGAGTCATGGCCACCGGCCGTGGCCGTGGCCAGGTTGATCACGTGCTTTGCGGTCACGTCGCCCGCGAGGACGGTGTACGTGGCCGTGCAGGTGACGGAGGCCCCCGGGGCCAGCGACGCGACCACGGGGCACGCCACCTCGGCCTTGTCGTCCGCCACGGTGACCGGGCCGGCCAGCGTGGTGTCGCCGTCGTTGGTGACGAGGTAGCTGTAGGAGATCACGTCCCCTGCGCTCGTGAAGTAGGTCACGTCCGCGCTCTTCTCCAGGGTGAGGCCCGTGGAGACGGTGACGGGGATGTCCAGGGTCTTGGTCTTGGGCGCGGTCTCGTTCGTGTCCGCGGACGCCGTGTTGGAGAGGTTGCCGCCGGCGTCGATCTCCTCCTGCGACACCTTGTGGCTGCAGGTGTAGACCCAGGCCTCGCCTGCCGCGAACACGTCGTCCTCGCCGGTGTCACCGGACGAGTAGGCCGTGCCGGCGTCGCACATCACGTCCGTCACGTCGAGGCCCGTCAGGGTGAGCTCGCCCGCGTTGGTCACGGTGATCTGGTACGGCACCACCTGGTCAACCGCCGTGATCTCCGTGGTGGTGGAGGTCTTGGCGACGGAGATCGCCGCCAGCGGGACGGTGACGCTGTCCTCGTTCGAGTCAACGCCGTCCGCGGTGGCGGTGGCCGTGTTCGTGACGTGCTTTGTGGTGACGTCGCCCGCCAGCACGGTGTACGTGGCGGTGCAGGTCACTTCGTCACCGGGCGCGAACGAGACCACGGGCGGACACGTCACGGTGGCCTTGTTGTCGGCAACGGTGACTGGCCCGGCGAGCGTGGTCTTGCCGCTGTTGGACACGAGGTAGCTGTAGCTGATCGTGTTGCCGGCGGCCGTGTAGTAGGTCTCGGTCGCCGTCTTCTCCAGGGTCAGTCCGTCAACGGCGTTGACCGGGATGTCCAGGGTGTCGTTCTTGGACGCCGTCTGGTCCGTGTCCGCGGTGGCGGTGTTGGACAGGTTCCCGCCGGCGTCGATCTCCGCCTGCGAGACCGTCCGGTTGCAGGTGTAGACCCAGGCCTCGCCCGCCGCGAAGACGGTGTCCGCTCCGGTGTCGCCGGACGAGTAGGACGGCCCGCTGTCGCAGGCGTCGTCCGTCACGGTGAGACCCGTCAGGGTCAGCTCACCCGCGTTCGTCACGGTGATGGCGTACGGGACCACCTGGCCGGCTTCGGTGATGGACGTGGTGGTTGAGGTCTTGTCGATGGTGATCGCCGCCAGCGGGACCGTGACCGTGTCCGTGCTGGTGGTCAGGCCGTCAACCGTGGCGCTCGCCACGTTCGTGACGTGCTTGGTGGTGACGTCCCCTGCCAGCACCGTGTAGGAGGCGGTGCAGGTGATGGCCTCCAGTGGATCGAGCCAGTCGTCGAAGTCGCCAACCGTGGTCAGCGCCGGGCAGGCCTCGTCGGTCGCCTTGTCGTCGGCCACGGTCACCGGGCCGTGGAGCGGCACCGTGCCCGTGTTGCTGACGAGGAAGCTGTAGTCCAGGACGTTGGTGGCCGCGTTGAAGTAGGTCTGCGTCGCGGACTTGTCGATGGTGAGGCCGTAGGTGCCGTAGGTCGCGGTGGAGTTGGTGGACACGACGCCGCCGATGGTCGTGCTGCCGGTCGCATGGGCCGTGTTGTCGTTCCCCCCTGCGATGGCCACCACGGGCACGGTTGTCGTGCAGTAGGCGGTGTCACCGGGCTGGAGCGTGGGATTGGGGGCGCCGGACCAGGTGCAGCCGGCCACCTCGGGATCCACGATGTCCGTGCCGGTGATGGCCACGTCACCCGCGTTGTAGACGGTGAACCGGTAGAAGACGTCGTCACCGACGAACACGCCCAGGAACTTGGTCCAGGTCGTGCCGTCCGCGGAGATCTGCTTCGTCAGGTCAAGGCGCTTGGTGGGGTTCGTGACCTCGATCGTGGCGGTGGCGGTGCCGCCCGCGCCGCCTTCCGTGGACGTCACGTTGCCCGTGGTGTTCACCAGGGTGCCGGCGCTGGCCCCCGTGACGGTCACTGCGAAGGTGCAGCTTGCGCTGGCGGCCAGCGTCGCGCCCGCGAGGCTGATGACGTCCGGCGCCGTGGTGGTGAGCGTGCCACCGCAGGTGGAGACGCCGCCGTTGCTCGCCACCGTCAGGCCGGCGGGGAGGGTGTCCGTGAACGCGACGCCCGTGAGGCCCGCATGGCCGTTCGGGTTCCCGATCGCGAAGTTGAGCTCTGACGTGTCGTCAAGCAGGATGGACGCCGGGGAGAAGTCCTTGGCGATGGTGGGCGGCGCGATGACCGAGATGGTGTCCGTGGCGTAGCTGGTGGAGGTGCCGCCCTCCGTGGTGGAGACATAGCCCGTGATGTTCGTGTAGGCGCCTTCGGCGGCGCCCGTCACGGTCACGCTGAAGGAGCAGGATCCGCCCGAGGCGAGGGTCCCGCCGCTGAGGGCGATCGTCCGGGGTGCGGTCCGCGTGACCGTGCCGCCGCAGCCCGCCGCGGACCCGCTGGTAACGGTCAGGCCTGCCGGGAGGACGTCCGTGAAGGCGACGCCCGTGAGGGCCACGTTGCCCACCTCGGTGTTGTCGAGCGTGAAGCCCAGGACGGACGTGGCGCCCTTGACGATGGGGTCGCTCGCGAAGGTCTTGGTGATGGTGGGAGCCGGCGGGGCGTTGAAGCAGCCCGTGAAGGAGATGTCGTCGAAGGCGAGATCGGCGCCGCTCTGGTCGTTGAGGGCGCCCGTCCCGGAGAAGCGGAAGGTGGTGTTGCCGGACGTGTTGGTGAGCCCGGTGAAGCTCTGGGTGTGGTTGGTCATGGTGGCGGCCGGGTTGGCGATGGCCGGCAGGCTCGTGAAGTTCGTGCCGTCCGTGCTGTAGGCCAGGACCACGCTGGTGGGGCCGTTGCTGGAGCTCGCCATCCACCAGCTCATCTGGACCTGCGAGTACTTGCTGGTGTCGATCGTGAACGAGATCGTCTGGCCGGCGTTCTTGTAGCCAACCGAGCTCCAGGACGTGCTGTCGCCGTTGCCGATCGTGGTGATGATGCTGGAGTCCGCCGGCGTCTTGGCAACGGCGGTTGCAGTGCTCACGCCACCACCCTTGGTGGTGGGTACGCCACCGGCGGTGTCGGGCGGGTTGGTGGAGGTGGTTGCCGGGACGGTCCAGTGGGCCAGCGTCTGGCCTGGCGTGCACGCCGCGGCCGCAGCCACCGTGAGGGTGTCCGTGCCGGTGTTGCCCGTGTCCACGGTGGTGTCCACGAACAGGTGGCCGGTGGTGTTCACGTAGGTGCCGCCGCTCGCGGCCGTCACGGCCACGGTCACGGTGCAGGTGCCGTAGCCCGCGATGGTCCCGTTGCCGAAGCTGACGGACGTCTCGCCGCCGGACAGCGCGGGGGAGAAGGCGCCGGCGCCGCAGCCGTTGTAGGAGACGGCGGGCGTGCCCGCCACCACGAGACCCGCGGGGAACGTGTCGGCGAAGGCGATCCCGGCCACGGTGTCCGGGGTGGGGTTGGCCACCTTGAAGGTGAGGGTGGACGTGGCGCCGGGCGTGATCGCGCGCGGCGAGAAGGTCTTGGTGATGGGGATGGAGGACGGGCTCACCACGGACACGTAGCGCACGCCGGTGCCGGCGTCCGCGTTGTAGTGGTACGAGCTGCCGGAGAAGTCGTACAGCAGGCTGGTGAGAGGGGACGAAGGATCACCTGCGCCGCCGATGATGCGGACGTGGTACGTGACGCTGACCGTGCCACCCGCCTTGTAGTCGCCGCCGGTGCAGGACCGGTAGTTGGGGTTGTTCGGGTCGTTCTCCCAGGTGCACGCGTCCGCGTAGAGGCGGCTCCAGGGTGACGTGATCGGCCCTCCGAACGAGGTGTACGTGGAGCTGACCGACAGGACCTGGAAGATGGTGTTGGGCAGGCCCGTGAAGGCCTCCAGCTGGTTGTAGCCCTGCGTGGCCGTGTATCCGCTCATGGTGATGTCGTACGTGCGGCCCTGGATCAGGGTCATCGTGCCGCCCGCGGCGATCGGGGCACCGTTGAGCGCGATGGACGTGATGCCGTTGCGGTTCTGGGAGATCAGGTGCTCCACGTAGAGCTGCCGGGGTCTCGGGGTGGCGATGGTGGCCCCGGATCCCGCGTCGGTGGCGGTCACGTGATACTGGCGAACCGTGTCGTAGGCGGCCGGGGTGCGGGTGATCTCCGCCTCGAAGTAGGCGTCCGCGCAGGACCCGTTGCCGATGGAGCCGAGGTCAACGCTTGTGAGCGAGCCCGGCCGCAGGTTCACGTTGGCGTTCGCGGTGTCCCAGGTGAACGCAGCCGTGACGGACGTGGCGGTGCCGCCCACGGCGCAGACGCGCGCGCCCACGGGGAATCGATTGGGGCCGGTGCTCACGTCGTTGCTGTCGAGGCCCACGACATCCCACGTGATGGGGCTGATCGTCAGGCTCACGGCTGCGGCCGCCGGCTGCGCGGAAAGCGGCGCGACCGAGATCGCGACGCCCATCAGCAGGGCGGCCAGACGCGTCACGGTCCGGCTCACGGCGTAGTACCCCTCGCCCGGAGTGCGTCCGGGACCTGCCAACGGGTCCGTCACGACCCGCGGCGATCGGCTCTGGCCGGTGCTCCACGTCCCCTCGACGATGCGAACCCGGCGCTGGTTTGCCGCCGATGATAGGGGGCTGTTAGGGGTTGGACAGGTCCCCGATTGGGGGATGCGGCCGGTGGGTGGCCAGCCGGCCTAGATGATCGCCATCGCCGCCGGCAGGTAGCGCCGGAACGGGTGGCGGTCGTGGGACCAGCAGAAGAGCCCGGGCAGTCCGTCGTAGCGGAGGCCCGCATCCAGGAGCGCGCGCATCGCCTCGTCGGAGGAGCCCAGCACCCAGGTGGCAACGGGGCCGAGGACGGGCGTCTCGCGGATGGCGATGCCGATGAGTGACGGATGGAGCGCCGGATCCGCGGCTGCCACGGGCCCCACGCGCCCGGTGCCGGACCCATAGGCATAGCCCAGGGCTCGCCCGTCGCCCCGGTCCACGGCCAGGAAGCCAAGCCGGCCCTCGCGCGCCATCCACCCGTGGTCCTGCGGGTGCGCGAAGCCCAGGACCTCCTGGTCCAGCTCCGCCACCATCGCCTCGAGGCGCTCGGCGCCCGTGGGCCCGTCGCCCGCCACCGCCTCGAACGGCACGAGTCTGAGGCCGGCGGGTAGCCTCGGGAATGCGGACCACCGGCGGACCTCGCCGCCCATGCGCCACGCGGGCACCCGCGCGATGATCCCGCGCTTCGCGTACAGCGCGTTGGAGATGGGCTGGAGCGCGTCCGTGCTCATGCCCCATGACGTGAGGCCGGTGTCCAGCGGTGCGTCCGGCGAGGGGATCGCCATGCCGGGAGCCGGCTCGAACCCCGCCTGCGCCCGGTCCATGAGCGCGGAGCCCACGTGGGCCGCCTGCACGGACGGGTGCACCATCAGCGCCGCGAGGTACCAGGTGCCGCCGCGCACGTACGCGTTCGCGAAGGCCAGCACGCGCTCGCCGCCACCAACGCCATCGTCCGCTACGCCCACCCAGGCTCGCGCGGGATCCGTGGCCAGCACGTGGGCGATGATCCGCTCCACCGGGCCCAGGTCCGCGGGGATGGGCGGCTGGTTCAGCCGGCCGGAGTAGTCATCGATCGCCGCCTTGAGCACCCGGGCGCAGGTGGGGACGTCCTCGGCGCGCATCGGCCGGTACCGGATCTCCGTGGCCGCCCCGGCCGCCGGCTCGTCAGGCGTCGCCGTCATCCCCGGAGGCGGGCCGGCCCGTGGCCAGGCGCTCCAGCTCCGCCTGCATGAAGGCGTCCAGGTCACCGTCCAGGACGGCACCCGTGTTGGACGTCTCGTGGGACGACCGCAGGTCCTTCACCATCTGGTACGGGTGCAGGACGTACGAGCGGATCTGGTTGCCCCAGCCGGCGGTGACGTGCTCGCCGCGCAGCTTG
This sequence comes from uncultured Chloroflexota bacterium, assembly GCA_903930745.1. Classification (GTDB taxonomy): domain Bacteria; phylum Chloroflexota; class Limnocylindria; order Limnocylindrales; family CSP1-4; genus CAIXZV01. The sequence continues at coordinate 8,413 of CAIYZX010000173.1, forward strand.
CGCAGCTCCTCCTCGCGCTTCTCCAGCTCC
>CAIYZX010000174.1 GCA_903930745.1 uncultured Chloroflexota bacterium
CCCTACAACGTGCAGCTGAAGATGACGATGGCGGGCGGGAGGCTGGCCGAGGCCCACGCGAACCGGCGCACGGACTACGCGATGATCAGCGAGCTGGCCGGTGACCTCGCCAACCTGCCGGACTACGCCGCCTTCCTCGATGCGATGGAGGGGATCCTGGCCGAGGTCCACCGGGTGCTGCGGCCCGGGCGCTACGCCGCCCTCATCGTCCGCGACGCCTACCAGGACGGCCGGTACGTGTTCACCGCGTCAGACCTCGCGGGACGCGCCGCCGCAGTGGGGCTCGTGCCCAAGGGCGACATCGCCTGGTACCAGGCCGGCACGCGACTGCGCCCGTACGGCTATCCGCGCACGTACGTGCCCAACATCGCCCACCAGCACATCGTGATCCTGCGCAGGGAGCGGGACGTTGCGGCGAAGCGGGTGGCGAAGGCCGGGGCGAAGGCGGGGTCCACGACGGGGCCGAACCCGGAGCCGAAGACAGGACCGAACGCGGGGCCGAAGGTCGACGAGCGAGCCGGAGGGGCCGAGACCGCCTAGAGGTTGCGGTACGAGTCCCGCTGCTCCTGGTAGCGGCGGAGGACGTCCTCGAAGCCGCCCGTCGCCGGGCCGCCGTCGTCGCCCGCTGTCCACGTCTCCGCGGCGGCGCCCGGCTCGATGACCACGTCGCCCAGGACCATCTTGTGCACCCAGCCCTGGCTGCCGTCCGGACAGAGCACGCGCCAGTAGGTGCCGCGCTTCTCGACCAGGACCACCTCGTCACCGTCGTCCAGCGTGCCGATCTCCGTGCCCACCACCTCGTCCGGGGCGTTGAGCAGGCTGACCAGGCGATACCGGATGCGACGGCGCTCGAGGCCGCTGACGGCGTCGCCGGCGGACCCGTCGAACGTGAGCTTCACAGAGCTGCCGGCGCCCGCGCGCATGGGGTCCGCCTTGCGCTGCTCCATCAGGGATGGCCGGCGCCACCTGGGCATGTGTGCGTCCACGTCTGCAACCGCCATCTGCGGGCGGGCCGCAGCCGCCACAGCGGAGGCCACGGCAGCCGCATTGGGGACCAGGGTGGCCGTGGCGGGCGTGAAGGGGGCGGTTGGCACGGTGCCCAGCCCGCGGCAGGCGGCGGCACGCAGGTCCGCATCGCTCGCCGTGGGTGCCTCGTCCCGCTTTCGCCTGCCGAAGGCGAGGAAGGCCATCGCGAGGGCCACGCCGCCGGTGGTGACAACGGTGACGGGAGCCACTCGGAGGAGCGTGGCACCCAGCGACGGGTGATCGAGCGTGACGTCGCCGCCCTGGCCACCGTTCGGGCCGCCTGGGCCGCCGGAGCCGCCCGTGCCGCCGCCCGCAGGCGGGACCACGATGCCGATGCCGCCGTCGGACGGGGCCGGGGACGCGGAGGGAGTGTCACCGGGCCCAGCGGACGCACCCGGATCGGGCGAGGTCACAGGGTCCGTGGTGCCGCCCGGCGCGGAGGATGCCGACGGTGCGTCGGTGGCACCGGGACGCGGCGTGGTCCCGGGCGCGGCCGTGGCGCCAGGACGGGGGGTGGGCGTGGGACCCGCGGTGGGGTTCGCAGTGGGCGCGGGCGTGCTGGACGGACGCGGCGTGGCCGTGGGGCCAGGCGTCGCGGACGGACGCGGCGTTGCCGTGGGCGCCGGGGTGGGCGGCGTGGTGGGGACCGGCGTCGCGGTGGGCCTCGGCGTTGGGGTGGGCGCCGGCGTGGGCGACGGCGTGGGCCTCGGCGTTGGGGTGGGCGCCGGCGTGGGCGACGGCGTGGGCGCCGGTCCCTCGATGACGACCGTGGGCCCATCCACGGACGCGTAGTGGTCGCTGCGATCCGTGGCATCGAAGGTGGGGTGCCAGGTCCCCGCGGGGAGCTTCATCGACCTTGTGAAGGTCACGCCGCGCAGCCAGCGATCGCCGGAGGCATCCATCAGGTAGGAGCCGCCGGCGACGTTCACGTTGACGTAGTCCGGCGCCAGCCCGTTCGCGTTCCTGTAGATCACGGAGAACGTGACCACGGTGCTCGTGGTCCCGGTCGTGGGAGTCGCCGTGGGCGACGTGAGGGTGACCACCACGGTGGACGATCCGGCGAGCGCGGGCAGGACGGCGGCAAGCACGAGCAGGAGCGACGCAAGGGACGCCCGCAACGCGGGTGATCCCAGTGCGCGCACGGCCGCGAGCGGGTACCTCGCCAGGCTGCTCATGTTTGGGGGACGCACCCCTCCACTCTGCCGGTCTCCCCGGATGGAGCCCGGACCCCGGGAAGCATCTCCAACCGCGAGAGCGACCGCAATGGTACGGCGGTACCGGTCCGTGGCCCGCATGGCCCGAAGCCGCGCCGGCCGGACGCCCGCCAGATGCCGGTGCTCCCCGTCACCGCCAGTGGTGCGGTCCGGGGACGTGCGGTCCGGTTCCTGGCCCCCCTGGCCCACCCTACGTAGCCGGAACTGGCTACTCGCGTTCCGCGCGGCTGCCCCCGACGATCCAGGCATGCAGGTCATCGACTCCGTCCCCACCCGCCACCTCACCGGCCATGTCCGCATCGCCCGGTCCATCCTCACCGGCACGCTGCTCGTCGCGGCCGGTGCGGCCCTGGGCTGGCTCGTCGTCCGGACGCCGCTCGTCGCCGGCCTCATCCCGCAGGGCTATCCCACCGTCGCGCAGACCGCGGTCGGTGCCGTCGCCTGGGGCTTCGCGATCGTCTTCCCGGCGGCCTTCCTCCTCCTTGGCCTGGCGCGCTTCGCCACGGTCGTGGAGGCGATGGACGCCACACGGCCTCACCGGCTCGTGGGCCTGGTGGAGCGCCAGCTTGGCGCCGACCACGTGGCGGCCATGAACATCGTGTTGCCGGGCGGGCGGCGTGTCAACGAGCTCCTCATCGGCCCGTTCGGCATCGTGGTCCTGGGTGACGTCCCGCCGGTCTCGGTCAGCCGGACGGTGGGCATCCGGTGGGAGCTCAAGGACGAGCGCGGGCGCTGGATCCCCATCGAGCACCCGGTGGACCGCATCGGTCGCGACGCCGAGCGCGTGCGGGGATGGCTCTCCACGGAGGATCGCGACTTCACGGTCCGCGTCTACGGGGTCGTGGTCACCGCGGACCGGCGCGTTGAGCGATCCGCCTCGTGCGCCGTCGTCTCGCCGGCAGACTTCCCGGCCTGGCTCGCGGCCCTGCCCCTCCAGCGCGGGCTGACCGCGGAGCGGCGCTCGCGGATCGTGGACCTGGTCCGGGGACTTGCCACCGGGCGGTGATCAGCCAGACCTCCCGGGGTGCAGCTGGCCGGGTTGGTAGGGGAGCCAGGACTCGAACCTGGAACCAGCGGGATATAAGCCCGCAGCTCTGACCATTGAGCTACTCCCCCAGGGGCCCGATCCTCGGCGGGTCGCCTCGAAGACGCCCGACGGGAGCGGGAGGGTGCTACCGGTCGCCCTTGGATATGCCCGGCAGCCGCAGCCGGAAGGGCCGGGCGCGCAGTCCGTGCCGCTCCTGACCCGCCGCCTGTGCCTCGCGGACGCTGTTGGCCGAGGCCGTCTCGACGGAGACCCGCTCCAGCGCCTCGGCCGCGAGCTCCCTGTCCTCCGCCGATCGCTCCGCCTCGAGCGGCAGATCGTCAGGGTCGAAGGGCCGCTCCGCCTGGCTGGCGATGAGCCCGCGCGGGCGTCCGTATGCTGAACCCCCGACGAGCTTGGGCATTGAGACGATCCGATGTTCGTCGGACACGAGCGGTGGACCTCTGCTGCCGGCCGGACTGACACCCCCGAGCCGGATCATAGACCCGCCGGGGGTGGAGCGGATCCCCGGTACGGACGACCCTCGGTCTGCCCGGCATGCCCGGTCCACCCGGTCAGCCCATCAGCAGGGGCTTCAGGATCTCGTGCAGGACCACCAGCACGAGGTACGCGATGGGTACCGCGGCGAAGAGCCCGAGGGCGAGGCTCCACCCGGACCGGGTGGCCTTGCGGGTGCCGCCCGCGGTGGGCAGCGGGACCACGAGGTACGTCACCACGGCCCCCATCACGGAGACCAGCACGACGTAGAGCGTGACGAGGAGGAGCCGCAGGTCGCCGCCGGGCAGGACGGCACCACGATCCAGGGCGATGTCGTAGATCTGCCACGCGATGCCCAGGACAAGGGCGACCGAGAGGCTGGAGGCCACCGCGCGGAAGACGGGCCGTGGGGCGCGGCGGAACTGGCGCCAGCGGACCTCGAAGAAGCCGCGCCGGGAGGCGGGCTGGGCAGGACGGGGTGGCCGGGAGTCCGGCCGGCTCGGGGTCATCGGAGCGGTTGGTCGTCCGAGCCAAGGACGGCGAGGGTGCGGCGGGGCGGGATGGTCTCCGGCGTGTGCGCGGCCAGCAGCTCCACGGCGCGGGCGAACCGCTCGATCTCCTCCTCGGTGTTCCAGAAGCCGGTGGAGATCCGGATGGCGTCGATGCCCGGCAGGTCACGCACGATGGCGAAGATGCGGGGGCCCAGCTCTCCCACGGCCTGGGCTGCGGCCCAGCCGCCGACGCGGAACGTGACCAGCGTCCCGTGGGCGCCGCTCGGGCTGACCATGGTGACACCGGGGATGGCCGCAAGCCGCTGGAACGCGAGACGCGACAGGGCGGCGGCCCGCTCCAGCGCCCACGGCAGGCCCACGAACATCGTGAGCCAGCCCAGTGAGCGGGCGAAGCCAACCACGGACGGCCGGTGGAACATGGTGGCCTCGAAGCGCCGGGCGCCGGGGTGCAGGACACCGGTGCCGCGCCCGAGGTCGAAGGAGGCGAACGAGAGGTGGCTCGCGGACAGCGGCGTCGCCTGGTCGGCGAACGCGCGGCGGACGTGGAGCCCGCCCATCCCCTCCGGGCCCAGCAGCCACTTCTGGCCGGGAACCGCGTAGGCGTCGGCGCCGATGTCGTCCAGGGCCACCGGGATGGCGCCGGCGGCCTGCGCGCCATCCACGATGCTCACCGCTCCGGCGTCCCGCGCCAGCGTGGCCAGGCGCGCGACCGGCAACACGGCGCCGGTGGTCCACGGCACGTGGCTCGCCACCACGGCCCTCGCAGGACGCTCCAACGCCGTCCGGAAGGCATCGACCACCTGGTCCGCATCCCCGCCGTCGCCGATGTCCAGCCGCTCCACCACCACGCCGAAGCGGGCCGAGAGGGCGGCCAGGGGAGCCAGCACGCCGGGATGCTCCTGGCTCGTGGTGAGCACGCGGTCACCGGGCCGCCAGTCCAGTGCGCCCAGCGCCAGGTTGATCCCGTCCGTGGTGGAGTGTGTGAGCGCGATGTCGGACGGGTCTGCCACCAGGGTCGCCGCCAGCGAGAACCGCGCCTCGTCCATCCGCTGGGCGAAGGCCGCCCACTGGTCCGCTCCGGCGCGGCCCGTGGCCAGCTCCATGGACGCCTGCTCGTCCATCGCCCGCTGCGTCTCCGCCGGAAGCGGACCGCACGTGCCCGCGTCGAGATGGATCCCAGCGGCGGTGGCAGGGAGGAGCGCTCGGATGGCGGCGACCTTGTCAGGGTCCGGCATGAAGGGGGAGACCACGTCCGTATGATAGGCGGCACGTCGGCGAGTCCCCGCGGATCCCGTTCCGCCTGCCGGCCCATCGGAGGTGTCGTGACAGGGATCGCCCGACCGGAGCTCGTCGCGACGCCGGAGTGGCTGGCCGAGAACCTTGGCCGCGCGGACCTGCGCGTCCTGGACCTTCGCTGGCGCCCGGACGGCACGGCCCCGGCCCTCTACGCCAGCGGCCACGTCCCAGGGGCCACCCTCGTTGACTGGCGAACCTCGCTCGTGGAGACCGAGGAGGGCTCGGATGTCCTGCGGCTCGCCTCCCCGGAGCGCATGGCCGCGGTGATGTCGCAGGCGGGCGTGGGCGACGGCACGTCCGTCGCGATCTACGACGACACGCTCTCCTACTTTGCCGCACGCGCCTGGTGGAGCCTGCGGGCCTACGGGTACGAGGCGGCGCGCGTCCTCGCTGGCGGCTGGCCGGGCTGGCTCGCCGCGGGGCTGCCGGTCTCCAACGCCGAGGCGCAGCCGACAGGGGCTGTGTTCACGCCGCGTGCCCAGGTCCGCCAGCGCCTGACCAACGCAGATGTCCGAGGGCTCCTTGGCGCCCCGGACGTGCTGCTGCTGGATGCGCGCGGCCCGGCGGAGTACGCAGGCTTCGAGGGGAGCGTCCGGCGGCTGGGCCACATCCCCGGAGCCCTGAATGTGCCGGTGGCCGCGATGCACGAGCCCGGCACCCAGCGCCTGCGAGACCCGGACGAGCTGCGCTCGATGCTCGTGAAGGCCAACGTGGTCCGGGGCCGGCGGCTCGTCTGCTACGACGCCTCGGGCGTCGCCGCCGCGAAGCTGGCCTACGTGCTGACGATCCTGGGCTACGAGGACGTGGCGGTCTACGACGGCGGCTGGTCCGAGTGGGGTGACCGCCTGGACCTGCCGGTGGACCGCTAGGCCGGTTCGGATCCCGTCTCGTCCACCACCTGGTGATGGGCGAGGATCTGCGTCCGGCGGTGGTTCACCGCCACCATCAGCGCCTCGCGCGGCTGCAATCCCAGGTGGTCCGACCAGTACGTCACCTCGGTCACCGGGACGAACCTCGCGTCAAGCTCCTGCAGCGCACCGCGCAGCCCGTGCTCCGACGGGGTGAGGTGCAGCGTCCCCACCATGCGGAACGGCGGCGTGGCGATGTAGGCCACCTCGCGGCTCTTGCGGGCGCGCAGGTCGGGCGACGCCTCCACCGGCACGTTGGCGACGGCGAACAGCACGGAGTCCAGGTTCACCTGCGCGTAGGTGGCGGTCATCGGGCGGCCACTGCCGTCCAGCTCCTCCGCCGTCACGTCCTCCAGCAGGAGGAACGGCGTGTCTGCGGTGTTCAGCAGGTCTGAGACGCGCCGCTGGCGCGTGCGGACCGTGCCCCGGATCACCAGGGCATCTGTGTACAGCGCAACCTCCATGACGCCAACGACATCGAAGGCGGGGAACATGGCTCCTCCGGTGCGGGCACGCCCCCGAGATGGGGCGTCGCCTGCAGGCAGGATAGCGGGACGGGCTGAACGTGTCGCCGTCCCCCGGTGAAGCCGTGGGGCCAGCGCATGTCGGACGAGGGGGGCGCCCATGCACGACCCGGATGCGCCACCAGGTGCTGGGCGCCGTGCTGCAGGCCTTCGAAGAGCCGCTCCACGGTGCTCAGCGTGTCGGCGTCCGCCGCCGGCCTGTCCGGCCGGAGGCGCGCGATCCGCGGGAACCGCAGCGCGATGCCCAGCGTCCGCTGGTCCGATCCGGGGAACGGCCGCCCGGCCAGGGAGACCGCCGCGATGGGCAGCTCGCGCTCGTCCAGTGACGCGAGGTATGCGGCGAGAATCGCGGTCTTGGCCGATGTCATCGTGGTCGCGGCCACCTCGGCGGCAACAAGGCTCCAGCGGCGCATGGGTGGGATGGTATACGTTGGCCCCGATGCTCCATAAGCGCTGGTTCCCGGATCAGATCGTGGGCGAGACCGTCGTCCTCCGCCGCCATGTTCGCGAGAACCTGCGCGACTTCCTGCGCTGGTACCAGGATCCGGAGGTGGCGCGCCTGACGCGCTACCAGGACGGCCCCATGAAGCCCGATGAGATCGAGCGCTTCTTCACGATGCGCGCCATGGGCCCGGACTCGCTGGCGATGGGGATCCACATCAAGGCCACGAACCAGCTCATCGGCTCGTGCGCGTTCTCGCAGCTGGACGCGGACAACGGCTCCGTGCTGTTCCACATCACGATCGGCGAGCACGCCGCATGGGGCCAGGGCTACGGCTCGGAGGCCACCGCGCTCATGGTGGAGCACGCGTTCTCCAACCTTGGCCTCCACCGGGTGGCGCTCACCGTCTTCGCGTTCAACGAGCGCGCGATCCGCGCCTACATGCGCGTGGGCTTCCAGGCGGAGGGCGCGGCGCGCGAGGCGATCTGGCGTGACGGCTCCTGGTGGGACGAGGTCCACATGAGCGTTCTTGAGCCGGAGTGGCGGACCGCTCGATGGCAGGCGCGGGCGGTGGCCGATGGCCGCTCCCTGGGCGCCGGCGCCGAGGGCAGACCCACGCTCAAGCCGCGGTCCTGGCGGGCGTAGGCGGCCACGTGGCCAGCTCGGGACCCGAGGCCGACGCAGCGCGAGCGGCCTTCCTCGCGACGATCGCCGCGCCCGGCCATGCCGTGGAGAACGCGCGTCACGCGGTGGCGGCACTGGACGTCGCCTTCGCGTCTGGAATCCTCGTTCGAACTGCCGCGCTGGACGCCATGCTGGCGGACCTCTCGGTGGCGCTCTCGCAGGACGAGGGGCAGCGCCTGGGCGGCAAGAGCGCGGAGGCCGCCAGGTTCATCCTCCGGGCCATCGGCCGCGAGCTGGCAGACGCCTGACACCGCCCTCGGGCGTGCTGCGGTAGGCTCCGCGATCCAGCGCCCTCGGCGCTCCAGCGTCCCCCTCGTACCCGGAGGTCCCGCCCATGGCCACGCAGCCGCCGCAGCTTGAGCCGCAGACCCACCGCGCCCTTGGCGCCGGCCTCTTCAACCGCACGTGGGACCTCCTGGAGATCCCGGCACGGACCGCCGCCCAGGACGACGAGCTGGTGGACACCGCCCACGCATCGGCGTGGCACTGGCGCCAGGTGGGCAACGAGGCCAACACCGCCCGCGGCCACTGGATGCTCGCCCGGGTGTACAGCGTCCTTGGCCGGGGGCAGGAGGCCATCCACCACGCCCGCCGCGCCAACGAGGTGGTGGCCGCGGGTGGCGAGGGCTTCGAGGAGTGGGATGCCGCGAGCGCCGCGGAGGGCATGGCCCGCGCGCTGGCCGTCTCCGGTGACCTGGACGGGGCGCGCGAGTGGCACGCCCGCAGCACCGCCCTCGTCGCGGCGATCGTGGACGACGAGGACCGCAGGGTCGTCGAGGCGGACCTCGCCACCGTCCCCCTCTGAACCGCGCTCGGACCGACTGTTCGGGACTCCCGGTCGACCGCCCGGAGCGGCGGCACAGGCTAGACTCACCGGCAAGCCCGCGCCGGGCACCAGCATGCCCGGCGATGCCCGGGCGACCTCGGAGGAGTCATGACCCAGGACCGGCGCGTCGCGATCATCGGCCTCGGCTACGTGGGTCTGCCGCTGGCCATCGCGTTCGCGGAGGCCGGGCTGGCCGTTGAGGGCGTTGACGCCGCGAAGAAGCGCGTGGACGAGCTGAACGCCCGCCACTCCCCCATCGACGACATCAGTGACGAGCGCCTCGCCGCGGCCCTGGACGGCAACCTGCGCGTGGTGGGCGCCGCGGATGCGCGCCTCGCTGACGTGGACGCCATCTTCGTCTGCGTCCCCACGCCCATCACCACCACGAAGGACCCGGACCTGCGGCCCGTCATCTCGGCCGCCCGGACGGTGCGTGCGGGCCTCCGCGCCGGCCACCTGGTGATCCTCCAGTCCACCACCTTCCCCGGCACCACCACCGGCCCCTTCCGGGACGTGCTGGAGGAGACGGGCTTGAAGGCCGGCGTGGACTTCGACCTCGCCTTCGCCCCGGAGCGCGTCAATCCGGGAGACCCGGCCAGCTCCGGCCGCGGCGTCCCGCGGCTCGTGGGCGGCAGCACCCCCGCCGGCACCCAGCGCGCCGCGGAGCTCCTGCGGAACGTCAACGACAAGGTCGTCACGATGTCCTCCCCGGACGCCGCCGAGATGGCGAAGCTCCTGGAGAACACGTTCCGCAACGTGAACATCGCCTTCGTGAACGAGCTCGCGCTGCTGTGCGAGCGGATGGGCCTGGACGTCTGGGAGATCATCGACGCCGCGGCCACCAAGCCCTTCGGCTTCATGCGCTTCACCCCGGGCCCGGGCGTGGGCGGCCACTGCATCCCGGTGGACCCGTACTACCTATCCTGGCGCGCCCGCGAGTTCGACTTCACGGACCGCTTCATCGAGGCCGCCGGCGACATCAACTTCGGCATGCCGCGCCACGTGGTGGACCTGGCGGCCGAGGCGCTCAACGACCGCGGGCGCAGCCTCAAGGGCTCACGCGTTGGCGTCATCGGCGTCGCGTTCAAGCCGGACGTCCAGGACGCCCGCAACTCGCCCGCCGGCGCCATCCTCCCGGGCCTCGTGGCCCGCGGGGCGGAGATCCGCTACCACGATCCGCTGGTCAGGGAGTTCCGCGACGACTCCGGCTATGTCCACACGGGCGTGACGCTCGAGGCGCTGCTGCACTGGGCGGACGTCATCGTGGTGGTCACACCGCACAGGGCCGTGGACTGGGACCACTTCTACGAGAACGCGGAGCTGGTGGTGGACACCGTGAACAGCTCGCGCAACCACGCCGTGAAGGATCGCCAGGTCCTGCGCCTGGGCGCCGGCTGGCTGCGGAGCGCGACGACCGCCTGACGG
>CAIYZX010000175.1 GCA_903930745.1 uncultured Chloroflexota bacterium
ATCACGAGCACCGGCACAGCGATGCTGCAGCGTTTGATCCTGGTGCGTGCGCGCCCGTTGTCAATGCGTCAACCGAGCCCCGGCGGGCCTCCCCTCACCTGATATGGCACTTCCGATAAGGTGAGTTATGTCGCTATTGTGCGCGTGATGGAGCGCGTGTGCCGTCGGTGGAGCCGTGCCAAATAGCCGGAGAAGCCGTGGTCCGTTTGCCCAACGAGGGCCACTGAGCACGTGGGCGCACCGGTCCTTCCGGGAGCGCTGTCGACCCACCAGCGAGGCTCACCGATTGGATCAGTCGAGGGGCCAGTCTGCGTCCTGGGAACCTCGACGATCCGATCCTCAACGAGGCGCGTCGAACCCGCGGTCCAACCAGCCCTTCTCTTCCATCATTCCCATCAGATTGTTGCGGACCTTCTGAAGCAGCCGGATCCGTGCCATCAGGGCTTGGCCTTCGTCGGACGGATTCGGAGCCACGAGACGCTGAGCATGGAGTGCGTCGAGTCGATCGAAGAGCGTTTCCAGGAGCTCCTCCGACATCGGCCGAGTGAGGCGGACGCGCCCAAATCGGCCGGGGTCCATCTGCCAGGGCTCATCGACACGCAGCCGGAACGGCGCTGTGGATGCGTCGCACTGGAAGCTCGGCGACTCGAGCAGTCGGTTGGTAAGGTCGACAACTGCCTGGTCGGCGCGGAGCGACGCAAGGGTCACACTCCAACCCTCACTGCCATTGACTCTGGCGTGTCGTCGCACGACAGACGAGTCCGCCTGGAGGGCCGACACGATTTGGTTGCCAGTCGGCTCGAAGACGGCGACGAGCAGTACGTCGAACGCGTCCAGTGTGCCGGCCTGCCCAATGGGTCGATAGAGCGTGCCGTGTGGGGTCACTCGCCTGGCCTTGATCTGCCATCTCCGCCCCGTGGCATCGATTGCGTCATAGCCCGGGTTGCCGTCAGGTGCCCTTGCAAGTGCCAGGGCATGTGCGACGCGTGCCTCGGCATCCTCACCGAATTCGCGTAGCTCGACCTGACCGCCAGGTTGGTACGGATTGGTCACTCGCATAGAACCCTCCCGACTCCATCTCGAAGCAGGATCAGTGGAAGCGGACGGTCCGCCGATTGGTCCATGGGCTGCTCGATCATCACCAGTTGCTGTGCCACCTGGCTGACACGCCGCTGGACGGGATCCAGGCCGGCGACCATAGCCCGTTCACACTGCGCCGGACTTGGTGCCGAGGTCACGGCTTTGGCGGCACTATCAGGGCGCTTGGCTGCGTTACCGGACATGCTCAGCGGGTCGTTCTGGGGACAGTCAGCCAACACCACGGTCCGACACGTCGCGAGCGCGCTGCTCGTGCTCGCGACGTTGACTAGGCACAGGCCGGAAGCCCCGTCCGGCCAGCCCGGAGCCGGCAGGGGGCCGGACGCCCCTCCTCCCCCACTCCGCCCCATGGCCCGTCCGGTGGCGTGACACACAGTTGGCACACGCGGGGTTGACGCTATGGGTGTACGGCGACAAACGCGGTCGCTGCGTCACCCGGAGGCTCCGTTGGCACTGGCGTCAGGGCTCACTCCGCGACTGGCCGAGCACCAGAAGGTCCGCAGCGTTGCACTGGTGCGACCAGACGATCCAGGCTACGTGGCATCGGCTGGGGCATTTGCCGCCGAGGCCCGCTCCTTCGCGCCCAAGCTCACCCCGTCGGTGGGCTCCCACGCGGGACAGGTCGTGGAGGACGCCGCCCGAGCGTGGGTCGCAGCCACCGTTGGTGCCCGTGCCGAACGCGTGGTCGCTGCCGAGGTGCTGCCGTGGGGCGAGCGTTCATACCGCTCCCACTACCTCGAAGTGGACGTGGTGGCAGGCCATGATCGGCCGCGGGCGCTCATCGAGGTGAAGTTCACGTCCCGTTCCAAGGCCGTCTCCCGTGGAGTGGCGCAGATCGCTCGTGCACGTGACCTTGCCGGGCGTGCGCATCCAGGGCTCGCGGCGATCGTCCTGGTCATCCAGGCGGACCGTGGGGGCGAGTGGATGCCCAACGTGCCCGGCGGTGTCGTGAGCACCCTGCACGAAGCTCACGGCGCCCTCGACCTTGATGTGCGAGATGGCGTGCAGGTGGTGTGCCTGCCGGTCGAGGTCCTGTACCCGCACATGGACGCCACGGACGTCGCCCTGGTGGAACGGGCGCGCGACGAGGCGGACATCCTCGTCGCTGAGCGCGTAGAACGAGATCGGCTTCGGGAGGCCGGCGTCACGGAGCTGCCCGCCCCACGCCCCCAGCCGCGGGCGTCGCGTGAGGACGTTGTGGCCTACAGGGACGATGACCCGGTCCCGTCCCCCTTCAGCGCCCTCCTCGCGCTGGCGAGCGCATAGCCTGGCACCGGAGACTACCGGAGGGTCTTGGGTGCCTCGATCCGGACTCGGGCGTCCACCACGATCACGCCGTCCGCGAGGACGATCACGGGGTTGAGGTCCATCTCGGCGATCCCCGGGTGCTCCTCCACGAGGGCCGAGACCCGCAGGAGCGTCTCCTCCAGTGCGTCCACGTCCGGCGTGCCGCCCACGCGGGGCGCGACGAGCGACGGGTAGACATCCAGCCCGCGCACCAGCTCAGATGCGTCCACGTCCGTGAGGGGCGTGATACGGACGCCAACGTCGCGGAGACCGGCCATCTCCGTCCCGCCGGCACCACACGCGATGACGGGACCGAAGAGGCGGTCGTGCACCACGCCCACGAGCATCTCCGTGCCGGCCGGTGCCATGCGCTGGACGAGGAAGCCCTCCACCGTGTGGCCGCCGGCGGCGAGTCGCTCCGCCATGGCGCCGGCGGCGGAGGCAACGGAGGCGGCGCCCTCGAGGTCCAGGACCACCGCGCCCGCTGCAACCTTGCGGACGAGCCCGGGCACGATGGCCTTCAGCGCCACTCGGCCGCCCATCTCCGACGCGGCGGCACCGGCTGCGCCCGGTCCCGCGGCCATGCGCCACTCGGCGAGCCGGATTCCGTAACAGCCGAAGAGCGCGGCCACCTCGTCCGGCGCCAGCCAGCGACTCCCCTGCCCGGTAGCCGGGTCCGGGGCCACCAGCGTGGCGGCGGCGGGAGCACCTGGCGCAGCGGCGGGCTCCCCTCCCCTGCGGACCGGGACGGACGCGCCGTCGAGGCGGGCGAGCGCATCGGCAAGGATCGCGGCTGCGTCGTCCACGCGGATGTCCGGGAAGACGGGCACCGTGCCCGGCACGGACCGGCGCCACTCCGCGTACCAGGCCGCGTGGCCAAGCGCGCGGGCCGCCTCCTCCGGGTAGGCGTAGGACGGGATGCGGGTGTCGCCCTCGCGCAGGGCCGCAGGGCCACCGTCCCCGCCCATGAACACGGCCAGCACGGGGATGCGGCGCTCCAGGTGCTCGGCAGCCTCGCGGATCGCCAGGGCCACGGCGTCCGTCCCACCGCCCAGCGGCGGCACGAAGAGCACGATGGCGGCGTGGACGTCCGGGCAGGCGGCCAGGACCTCCAGCGCTCGCCCGTACGCCTCGGGCGAGGCGTCAAGCGTGTC
>CAIYZX010000176.1 GCA_903930745.1 uncultured Chloroflexota bacterium
CGCTGTGCCCGCCCAGCGGGCATCCTGGCCGACGGAGGTGCGTTTCTGCCCGGCTGGAGATCCACCGGTGACGAGTTGCAGCTCAATCGGTCGATCCTGCCCGCTTGCGGATACAGGATCGCCGCGCCGTCGGCTGGGTTGCCCGCCAGGCGGGCGGGGATGCCCAAGCCGGCACCGCGGGTCACGGCCCTCGTCCGGCCGGGGCATGGAGACGCCCCGGCCGAGACGGTCCGGGGCGTGCTCTCTATGCGAGCGGACGAGCGACGGCGCGGCCTACGCGGCGGGCACTGACCCCTCCGGCCTGCGCCGGTTCACCGCCCCGAACATCAGGCCCGCGAAGAGCGCCCCGCCCACGCTGAAGCCCAGCTGCATCCCCGACACGGTCAGCTGCTGGTTCCAGTAGAAGGCGGAGAACGTGGCGGTGTCCGTGATGCCGGCGGCGGCCATCGCGGGACCCTGCTCTGACGCGGCGTAGCGCTGGTACGCGCAGTCCGCGCCCTTCTGGCAGGCGAGCGGGCCACCCATGGACGCGTCGCGGTACCCCTCGTCCAGGTTGAAGAAGAGGGCCTTCGTCAGCAGGAAGAGGACCGCGAACGTCACGCCGGTCACGAGACCCGCGTAGACGGCGTTGGACGCCAGCCGGAGCCACGGCCCGCCGGCCCGCTCGGAGCGGGCGTTCGCGTAGTAGCCGATGAGCAGCCCGGCGGGCAGCGTGGAATACCAGTAGACCGCCTCGATGGGGATGACCAGCAGGAACGACACCCAGATGGTGGCGGCCATGCCCAGGCCAACCCAGCCCGCGGTCCTGGCGCCGCGATCCACGAGACGACTCACGGCGCGACCTCCTCGCGAAAGGCGCGCCGTGTGTTCGCAGACCGGCTGGAGAGCAACCGGTTCACCAAGGGCTTACAGGATCCCGCGACCGGCAGCGCCGGAGAGCGCCGCACGACCCAGGTATCGGCCCTCGTCGCCAAGCTCGTCGGCGATGCGGAGGAGGCGGTTGTACTTGGCCACGCGCTCGGAGCGGGACGGGGCGCCGGTCTTGATCTGGCCGGTCCCCATCGCCACCACGAGGTCCGCGATGGTGGTGTCCTCGGTCTCGCCGGAGCGGTGGGACACGATGGACGCGTAGCCGGCGCGGCGGCCAAGCTCGATCGCATCGATCGTCTCGGTCAGCGTGCCGATCTGGTTGAGCTTGATCAGGATCGCGTTGGCGGCCTTCTCGGTGATCGCCTTGCGGATGCGCTCCACGTTCGTGACCAGCAGGTCGTCGCCAACCAGCTGGACCGTGGAGCCCAGGCGCTCCGTGATCATCTTCCAGCCGTCCCAGTCGTCCTCGGCGAGGCCGTCCTCGATCGAGACGATGGGATAGCGGGCGCACCAGTCGGCCCAGAGGTCCACGATCTCGCCGGACTCGAGGGTGCGACCCTCCTTGGCGAGCACGTAGCGGGTGGGCTTGCCGTCCACGCCGGACCCGGGCTCAACGAGCTCCGTGATGGCGGGGTCCAGTGCGATGGCGATCTCGTCGCCCGGCTTGTAGCCGGCCTTCTCGATGGCCCGCGTGACGATCTCGATGGCGGCCTCGTTGGACGCGAGGGACGGGGCGAAGCCGCCCTCGTCGCCCTGGCCGGTTGCCCAGCCGCCGTCGTGGATGAGGCCCTTGAGGGCGTGGAAGACCTCGGCGCCGGCGCGGAGGGCGTCACCGAAGGACGCGAGGCCCACCGGCATGACCATGAACTCCTGGAAGTCCGTGGAGTCCTGGGCGTGCTTGCCG
>CAIYZX010000177.1 GCA_903930745.1 uncultured Chloroflexota bacterium
ATGACCGTGACGCCCCCGGCGGACGTGACGGTTCGCGAGGCGTAGTCCGGGGCGGCGTTCACGACGAGCTCGCGGACGTGGTCCGCGTGCCAGGTGGTGGTCAGCCCGTCCGGGCTGGTGGCGGTCCGCGTCCCGTTCACCACGACGCGGGTGGGGGCGTCCACGGTGAGGCGCAGCGTGGCCGCGGTGGCGACGGGCGTGACGAAGGGGTCGCCGTGGTTGGGTCGCCGAAACGTGGTGGCGCGGCTGATCCAGGGCACCCAGCGGTACATGGACACGATGCCGTTCGCGCGGGTGAGGAGCCAGTTGGATCCCGCGATGTCCGATCGCAGGGTGGCCGCGAAGGGGACGCGCACGGTGGCCGTCGCACCCGCAGGGAGGATGCCGCCGAGCGGGACGAGGATCGTCTGACCCGCCGCTCTCGCCGCCACGGCCTTGCCATCCACCGTGACCGCGCCCAGTGCCAGCCCGCCCAGCGCGCCGAGGGTGGAGTTGAGCTCGAGGCGGTCGATGCCGGTGCCGCTCTCGTTGACGGCCTCGATGGTCACCGTGCCGGTGAGCCGCCGGGCAACGATCCGCAGGGATGCCGTCACGTCATAGGAGGCCGCGATCCGCAGCGATGTCCGGTTCACCGTGCCCGGGACGATGGCGGATGGGACATCGATGGCACCTGGGACGTCTGCCGGCCCGGCGGCCCTGGCAGGGCCCGGCGAGACCAGCGCCACGAGGGCGAGTGCGAGGGCAACGGGGCGGGTGTGCATGGCGTGGATCGTAGCCCCGCGTGCGCGATACTTCGCGGGACATCGGGCGGGTGACGGGAGAGCAGGCGAGGACATGCACGCGACGACGGACGGGACGGCGGGGATGGTGCGTGGCGACGGCGCGGGGCTGCTCGCGGCGATCGCGGCGGACCTGCCGTACCTGCGGCTGTTGGGGGACTCCATCGACCGCGAGTCCTACCGGCGTGACGAGACCGCCTACCTGCAGACCGGCCTGCCGCTCGCCGTGGCGCTCCCGGAGACCACGGAGCAGGTGGCCGCGCTGGTCCGCCTGTGTGCCGCCCACGACGTGCCCATCGTCCCGCGTGGCGCGGGCACCGGCCTCTCGGGGGCGGCCGCCGGCATCGAGGGCGCCCTCACGATCGCCTTCACCCGGATGAACCGCATCCTGGAGATCGACCACGGGAACCTGACCGTCACCACGCAGCCAGGCGTCATCAACGCGGACCTCAAGGCGGCCGTGGCGGCGGAGGGTCTCTTCTACGCGCCGGACCCGGCGTCGTACGAGACGTGCACCATCGGCGGGAACCTGGGCACCAACGCGGGCGGCCTGTGCTGCGTGAAGTACGGCGTGACGCGCGATGCCGTGGTGGGCCTCGAAGTTGTCATGGCCGATGGGACCGTGATCCGCCTGGGCGGCAAGAACGTGAAGGACGTGGCCGGGTACGGTCTGATGCCGCTCCTGGTTGGCTCACAGGGGACGCTGGCGCTGGTCACGGAGGCCACGCTCCGCCTGCGGGCCGCCCCGCCGCCCCGCTCCACGCTGCTGGCCTTCTTCGCATCGCTGGAGGCGGCGGGTGACGCGGTCGCCGGCCTGACGTCCGCGGGCCTGGGCCCGGTGACCCTGGAGCTGATGGACCGGACCACGATCCGGGCCGTGGACGACGTGCACCGCCTGGGCCTGGATCGCGACGCCGCGGCGATGCTGCTCGTGGAGAGCGACCTGCCGGGCGATGGAGCCGCCGCCGAGATGGATGCGGCGGTGCCGGCCTGCGAGCGGGCCGGCGCCACGCTGGTGGTTCGCGCGCAGGACGCCACCGAGGCGGACTGGTTGCGCGAGGGCCGGCGCCAGGCGTACAAGGCGCTGGAGCACACGGGCGTTGCCAGGATGGAGGACGTGGGTGTCCCGCGCAGCCGCATCCCGGAGATGCTGCGCGCCATCGAGGGGATCTCGCGGCGCCACGGCCTGGTCATCGGGACCTTCGGGCACGCGGGCGACGGAAACCTGCACCCCACGTTCGTGCTGGACCGCGACGAGGGCGAGGCCGCCGTGGTCCGCCTGGACGCGGCGCGGGCAGACCTGTACGAGGCGGCACTGGCGCTGGGTGGAACGGTGACAGGAGAGCACGGCATCGGCGCCGCGCGGCGGGACTGGCTGGTCAGGCAGCGCGGCGAGCCCGCCGTGGCGGTGATGCGCGCGATCAAGGCGGCCCTGGACCCGCAGCAGCTGCTCAACCCGGGCCGGATGCTGCCGCCGGCCTGACGTCCGGCGGCGGTCGCCCGGCCCCGACAGGGTCCGCCCGGACCGCCAAGGGGCGCACAACGGCCCGGGCCGAGGTGCCCGTGCCGCCATGCACCCTCGCCCGGACAATGGGTTCGTTCGGACCCTGCCCCTGGCGAGGTCGGCGACCGACGATCCCTGTACGCACAGGGAGTACCACCATGGGCACGGATCGCGTGCTCGTCGCCTTCTCGAACCAGACCGGGTCCACTGCCGGCATCGCCGAGGCCATCGCCGCCGTCCTGCGGCGGAGTGGCCTTGCGGTCGACTGCCGTCGCGCGGGCGACGTCACCGACATCGCCACATACGGTGCCGTGGTGCTCGGCAGCGGCGTCTTCGTTCCGCGGCGCGCTTCGGACGGCGGTGGCTTCCTCGCCCGCCACGCCGGCGAGCTCGGCCGTCGGAGGGTCTGGCTGTTCTGCGCGGGACCCATCGGCCGTGGCCGCTGTGACGCCCACGGCACCGCCGGCCACGACGGAGAGTGCAGCGTGGAGGCCGTCGCCCGTGCCATCGGCGCGCGAGGCACCGCGGTGTTCGGCCCGGCGGTGACCGCCACCATCGAGGACCCCATGGAGCGGCTTGGTCCCGTGGACATGTCGGCGGTCCGCGCCTGGGCGCTCGAGATCGCCCGGGACCTTGCCGTCGCGGACGAGGGGAGCGGGATCTCGGGCAGGCAATCGCCGCCAGCGACCCGTTGTGCTCCACAGCGTGCCACTGGCCCCGCAGCCCACGCGGTCATCCACCGCTGATCGGATGCGGGGGGATGGGCCGTCCGTCGTATGGCGGTCCACTGGTCCTTGGGCGATACTCCGGCTCGTCCGGCGAGCGCCAGCGCCGCCGGTGAACCGCCGGCCACCGGGGCCGGCACGCACTCGAACTCTCGGAGCCTGATGCGTCGTCCCGCAGCGATCGTCCTTGCCGCCATGCTCGCCGTGGGTGGCATCGCGGGCCCGGGTGCCGCGCGTGCCGTGAGCCCCGGGGATGCCCAGGTGCGGCAGGCCGGCCCGTCCTCAGCGCCGGTGCGCACGGGCGACCGCCTTTCCGCCGCCGGCCGCTGGATCGTGGTCCTCCGCAGCGGCTCGGGTGCCCCGGGCGCCTCCGCCATCCGGCTGCGCGCCGCGCGTGACGGCATTGCCCCGGACCGGGTCTACGCCCACGCGCTGCGAGGGTTCGCTGCCCGCCTGAGCCCCATCCAGGTCGCCGCCCTCCGCGCGGACCCGGGCGTCGCAGCCGTGATCCCGGACCAGCTCGTGGCGGCCACCGGCCAGGAGGTCCCCCGTGGCGTCCAGCGCATCGGCGGCTTCGCGAGCCTGGTCGCCCGGATCGACGGTGTGGACGATCGCGTGGACGCCGACGTGGCGATCGTGGACACGGGCGTCGCCAAGGCCCACGAGGACCTCAACGTGGTGGGCGGCATCAGCTGCTCAACGGACAACCCGGACAGCTGGAACGACCCGAACGGGCACGGCACGCACGTGGCCGGGACGGTGGCGGCGCTGGACAACGGCCTGGGTGTCGTGGGCGTGGCGCCCGGGGCGCGCATCTGGGGCGTGCGGATCCTGGACGCCGCCGGCAACGGCCTCGTCAGCTGGTACGTCTGCGGCCTGGACTGGATC
>CAIYZX010000178.1 GCA_903930745.1 uncultured Chloroflexota bacterium
GAGCGGAACTCGCGGAGCAGGCGCCGGGTGTCCACCTCCAGCGGCGGCGGATCCACGAAGCGCTCAAACCCGTACGCCGGGATGTCGTGCGAGCCCCGGACGCCCAGCCAGTGGTCCGCGTTGGCGGCGGCGAGGCGCAGGATCGTGGTCACGACCTGGCGGAACATGGGTCCCAGGTCAGCACCCGGGTCCTTGGGATCGTGGATCTTGGCGCCCAGGCGCGTCTGGCAGACCGCGAACCCGCCGGTGAGCGCGGTGGTGGTCATCCAGATGTCGATGCCGAAGCGGCTGACGTCGTCCGTCCAGTCGTCCTGCGCCAGGTAGTGCCGGACGAGGTCACCGCTGACGCCGAAGTCGCCGCCGATGGGCTGGCGGATCCGGTTCCCGTAGAGGGCGCGCGTGAGCGGGTAGGTGACGGTGTTGGTGATCGTGCCGTCGTACTTGTGCCGCGCGTAGAGCGGGGTCACGTAGTCATAGCCGCCCTTGAGGATGGGCCCCGCGAGGAGCTCGATCCACTCGGGAACGATGCTCCGCAGGTCGCTGTCCACCACCACGAGCGCCTGGACGTCCAGGGCCGCCGCCATCTCGAAGATGGTCCGGAGCGCCGCGCCCTTGCCGCCCACGCCGCCGATCTCCGGGTACGTGAGCGTCACGCGCGTGAGCTTGTTGGTGGGGCGGACGAGGAGGATGGACTCCACGTAGTCCGGGGGCTCCGTCTCCACCACCACGCGCTGGGTGCCGTCCGGGGAGCCGGCGTCCGCGTTCACGAGGACGGGGCGGTGCTCCGGGAAGTACTGCACGAGGCCCGCGTGCGCAGCGCGCACCACGTAGCCAATGGTCGCGGCGTTCTTGTAGGACGGGATGCCGACCATGATGTCGGCCCTGCCCAGGCGCGCGATCTCTTCCCGGATGGCGGGCGTCAGGGTCGTCGCTGGCACGGGCCCACCGTACCACGGTGCGCCGGGGCAGGGGTTTCGAGCGTTCCGGTTCGGGCTCCGGGCGTTCCGGTTCAGCCGCGGGAGAGCGGGCCGCCCGATGGCGCCTGCTGGCGGCCGGGGGGATGGCTCACCACCCAGTCCGGGTTCTCCGCGCCCTGCGTGTACCGGCTGTTGGCGGCGCGCCAGTGGACTTCGGCGAAGCCCTGCTCGCCCCAGGTCATGAGCATCCGCTGGGCGGCGGGCTTCACGTACGGCGTGACGCGCACGAGGCGGGACGGGGTCAGGAGCGTGTCCAGGAGGCGCTTGCGCTCCGCCAGCGGCAGGTCCCGGCAGTCCGTCCCGTCAAGGTGGAGCAGGTCCGTGGCCACGAACGCGTGATCCTCGCCCTCCCGCATGGCGTCCAGGACCTCCGCCAGCGCCGCGTCCTCGCGATGCTGCTGGTCGCGCGCCAGGATGTACGGGTCGTCCTGGGCCGCCCGCCGTCCGCGCCCGAAGAGGCCCCGCGGGATGAAGAGCGGCGGGCGCTCCACGCGCGGCATCGGCGTCTCGTGCCCGGACCCGTCTTCGAGCGCCTTCGGCGTCAGGTGCCCCTCCACCACGGCGTCCACGGCGGTGAACGCGGCGGCCAGCTCCTGCTCCAGCACCGCCGGCACGCGGAGCCGCTGACCGTCCCGGTGGAGCGTGGCGCCATCGGCGGTGAGCGCGGCCACCACGCGGGCGCCACCCCAGTCCGGCTCGATCAGCGCGTTCACCACGTCCTTGGGCGAGCGCCGGCCGGGGCGCTGCGGCTGCCACGCGGTGGCGATGTCACGGACGTTGGTGGTGCGATCGGAGGGCGCCATGCCCGCGATCCTACCGCGGCACCCGGGACACCCGCGCGCAACGGGCAGATTCCGGCGGCCCCGCGCCCGTATGATCCGCGCCTACGGGAAGGGACCAGGAGAGGAGCAGAGGACGCGATGGCGGTTGCGACAGACACGGTCCAGGCCAAGGACCCCAACCTGCGGAAGGTCGCGGTTGGCTCGTGGGCCCTCTATGACCTTGCGAACACGGTCTGGTCCTACGCGGTCTTCTCGCGGGCGATCAGCCTGTACCTCGTCAATGCGCTCGGCGACAAGGATGGCAACGCCCTCCTGACGCTCGCGATCGCCATCTCCGTGGCGTTGAACGCGCTGGTCTCGCCGTGGCTGGGCGCCATCTCGGACCGCTTCGGCCGCCGCCTGCCGTTCCTCTTCGCGTTCACGCTGCTCGCCTGCATCCCGGCGATGCTGATCCCGTTCGTGGACGTGACGCTTGGCGTCCTGCTCTTCTGCATCGCCAACTTCGGATACCAGTCCGCGCTCATCTACTACGACGCCACGCTCAAGCTCGTCTCCACGCCGGAGAACCGTGGCTGGGTCTCCGGCCTGGGCAACGCCGTGGGATACATGGGCACGGTCCTCATCGTCGTCCTCCTGATCCTCACCGGCTGGAACCCCCAGGAGACCTTCGTCGTCGCGCCCCTGATCTTCCTGGTCCTGGCGCTTCCCGTCTTCGTCGTTCTCCGCGAGACGCCGGACCGGCGGCCCCACGACCATGCGATGGGCAAGGCGTGGCGGGCCACCTGGGAGACCGTCCGCTCGCTCAAGGCGTACCCGGGCCTGGGCCGCTTCCTCGCCGCCCGCTTCTTCTACACGGATGCGCTGAACACCAGCATCACGATCATGACCGTCTTCGCCACGCGGGCCGTGGGCTTCACCGATGACGAGGCCAACTACGTCTTCCTGGGTCTCACCCTCGCGGCCATCGGGGGCGGCTTCCTCTGGGGCAGGCTGACGGACACGTGGGGCCCGAAGCGGACGCTGTTCATCGTCCTGTGCACATGGGCGGTCGCGCTTGGTGTTGGCGCCCTGGTCCTGGACAAGATCGTCTTCCTGGCCGCGGGCATCCTCATCGGCTCCGGGTTCGCCGGCATGCAGGTGGCGGACCGCGTGCTCATGTACCGCCTCAGCCCGCCGGATCGCCTCGGCGAGTTCTACGGGCTGTACGGCCTCGTGGGCAAGGGCTCCCAGGTGCTGGGCTCGCTCTTCTGGGCGGCCACGTTCACGTTGTTCTTCGACACGCTCGGGGTCGCCACGTACCAGGTGGGCATCCTCACCCTGCTCATCGCGATGCTGGTGGGCATGGCCATCGTCTACAAGGTCCCGGAGCGCCGCGAGGGCTGAGCGCCGCCTGCACTCGCAACAGTCCCTGAAATGGATCGGCGCCGGGAGCGTGACCTCCCGGCGCCGTTTCCATGTGGGGGATGCGAGATGGCCGAGCCCCGTCAGGGCGTGTACGTGAACCTGTCGGCGGCCACGATGGTGGACGAGCCGCCGGGGCCCGTGACCTGGATGTCAACGGCGCCCGTGCTCGCCCGGGCGGGCGTGGTCACGCGGATGGACGTGGCGGAGAGCACCTGGAACGTGGCGGCGACGCCGCCCACGGTGACCTGGTACGCATCGGTGAAGCCCGTGCCGGTGACGGTGACGGTGGTGCCACCGGACTTGGTGCCGCTGGACGGCGCGATGGCCGTGACCTTGGGCGTGGGATAGAGCTGGACGAGACGGGTGCCCGCGGCCAGCGATGCCGCGGCGGCGCTGAACACGTCGGACAGGTCCGTAGCC
>CAIYZX010000179.1 GCA_903930745.1 uncultured Chloroflexota bacterium
CTGCTGCCAGGGCTCCTCGGGGATGGCCAGCTCGCGGGCCGCCTCCAGCTCGGGGTGATGCGGATTGATCGCCGTCAGCGCCTTGGTGACGGCGAGACGCTCCGGGCGCCCGTCGCGGACGTGCGCGGCATCGTGCTCCCAGGCGAGGCGGATCCCGGCCGCCTCGATCGCCGGCGTGTACTGCGAGGGTCCGCCGGGATCGCATCCGCTGACATCCGCGCCCGCCCAGGCGGCCAGCAGCACCGCGGCGGACGCGCCGGCTCCCGCGGCACCCACGACGTGGATACGCTCGCCGGGCCGGATGGGCCGGGAAGGGCGCGCCGCCGCCAGCCCCTCGCCGATCTCCCGGGCGCCGCGGACGCTCATGCCTCCCCGCCCTCCGCGCGGGCAAGGAGCATCTCGAGCGCCACGCGAGCGCTGTCGCGCTTGTTGGATGAGCGGTCACCCGCCCACTGGCAACGGCGGACGCCCGGCGCTGCGCCATCCGGCCCGGCCACGGCGACGTAGACCAGCCCCACGGGCTTCGCCGGGGAGCCGCCTCCCGGCCCGGCGATGCCGGTGACGCCAACGCCGAGCGAGGCGCCAAGGCGGGCGCGGACGCCCTCCGCCATCGCCACCGCGACCTGCGCCGAGACGGCGCCGTGCGCCTGGAGCGTGATCGCAGGCACGCCGAGCACCGTCCGCTTCGCGTCGTCCGCGTAGGAGACCACGCCGCCCAGCAGATACCCGGACGAGCCCGGAACCTCCGTGAGCACGTGCGCCACGAGTCCGCCCGTGCAGGACTCCGCCGTGGCCACGGTGAGACCCTCCGCCAGGCACACCGACTGCAGTCGCCCGGCGAGCGCGACGAGCCCGGCCAGCTGATCGCCCACCTGCGCTACTTGCGGCCTGTGCTCACCGGCGCAGCCGGCGGGGCGAAGAGCCACGTCTCCGGGTTGCCCTTGGCGGAGAGATGTCCCAGCGACACCCCGTTGAGGGTGAAGTACGTGGCGCTGGACTTGCCGGTGCGCACCTCGATGGACTCCTGGGCGGTCACGGTGAGGACCTTGCCAGGGCTGTACACGCGGCCGGCGGTCCCAGTGGTCTTCCAGATGGCGCCGTCCACCCAGACCTTCAGCCACGCGGGCGCGCCCTTGATCTCGATGACCAGGTTGACGCCCTTGTACTGGATCGCGACGTTGCGGCTCAGGCTCACGGCCTTGCCCTCGGCGGACGTGGCGGTGACGACGATCTGCCACTTGCCGGTGGCGAGGTCCAGCGGCGACTCGAAGGAGCCGTCCTCCGCGACGTCCACGCTGATGGGCCCAACGAGGGTGCCCGGGGGCGTGGGTGTGCCGGGCGACGCGGATGGACCCGCCGATGGGGCGGACGTTGGCGCCGCGACTGGCTTCCCATCCGCGGTCTCCGTCTGGAGCGCCGTGATGGTGACGGTCTTCGCATTGGACGTGGTGCCGCGGACGGGGATGGCCCCGTTCTCGAACTGGGCGCCCTCGGCGGGCGAGTCCACGGTGAGCGTGGGCGCCTCGATGACGAGGAAGGGCACAGTGATCAGGAAGCGAGGGGTCGCATCGGCGGACTTGCCGGTGTCAGGGTCAAGGGCCGCGACGTCGAACTGGTTCTGGCCGCGCCGCAGATCAACCGTGACGTCCCAGCGGCCGGTGGCATCCGCGGAGACACGGTAGGGCTGCTCGCGGCCCGCCGCGGTGACCGTGACCGTGGCACCGGGGATGGATGTGCCACGGAACGTGTACGAGGTGGTGTCCTCGGAGACCTCCAGGACGGCCTGGGCCGGGTTCGTGACCGCCAGCGTGGGCGGCTTCGCGAAGCGCACCAGCTGCACGCCGAGGTAGATGGCGAAGGCGCCGATGAGGATGGTGAGAAGCGCAGCCACGATGACCAC
>CAIYZX010000180.1 GCA_903930745.1 uncultured Chloroflexota bacterium
CGGACCGGCCTCGTCACGCTGCCCGCGGGTGAGACGTGCGCGGTGGTGCCGTCGCCGGTCTTCCAGCGGCCGGTGATCGGGGTGGCGTCGTACATCGCGCCGCCGGCGTTCTCGGACCGGCGCAAGGGCCACTTCTTCGTGCCGTTCGCGCCCGATGGCGCCTCCGCCGAGGAGGTCCAGGGCCGCCTCTCCAACAACTCGTACGGCTCCATGCCCACCACGGCGGTCCACGAGGCGTACCCGGGCCACCACTGGCACCTGGTGATGCGCAAGGACAACCCGTCCCACGTGCGGCGCGTGTACAGCACGCCGTACTTCTCGGAGGGCTGGGCCCTGTACGCGGAGCGCGTGATGCGCGAGCGCGGCTTCTTCGAGGACCCGCTTCACGTCCTCCAGCACCTCTCCGCCACGCTGTTCCGCGCGGCGCGGATCGTGGTGGACACGTCGCTCCACCTTGGCGAGATGACGTTCGAGGAGGCCGTGGCGTTCATGCGCGACAAGGCGGCGCTGCCGGAGCCGGTGGCCCGGGCGGAGGTTGGGCGCTACTGCTGGTGGCCCACCCAGGCGTCCTCGTACCTCACCGGGTGCCTGGAGATCCTGGAGATCCGGAAGCGGTACCTGGCGGCGCGGGGGTACGGCGGGCAGGACCCGGCCTCGGTTCCCATCGAGGTCATCCGGGACTTCCACGACGCCATCACGTCGTCCGGCGCGCTGCCGCTGGGCCTCGCGGACCGGGCCGTGATGGCCACGGTGGCGTCGTGAGTGGCGCGGGCAAGGGGCGGATCCCGCTGATCCTGGACGTTGACACGGGCATCGATGACTCGCTCGCCCTCCTCTACACCGCCGCCTCGCCGGAGGTGGAGCTGATCGCCGTCACCGCGCTCTCGGGCAACGTGGAGGTCAAGGACACGGAGCGGAACACCCGCGCCGTCCTGGAGCTGGCGGGCCTGGGCCACGTCCCGGTCTACGCCGGTCCCGCCGTCCCGCTCTCGCGGCCGCTGGAGATCACGCCGGAGACGCACGGTCCCCGGGGCATCGGCCACGCGGAGCTCCCGGAGCCGGTCCACCCCCGCGGTGACCGGCATGCCGTGGATGTCATCGTGGAGGCGGCGCGCCAGCGGCCCGGCGAGATCACGCTGGTCACGCTGGGCCCCCTCACCACGCTCGAAGCCGCGCTGCGCGCGGAGCCCCGCCTACCCTGGCTGCTCCGCCGCTGGATCATGATGGGCGGCGCCTTCACCGTCCCGGGCAACACCACCCCGGTCTGCGAGTGGAACATCCACTGTGACCCGGAGGCGGCCGCCGTCTGCTTCGACGCCTGGTCCGCCGCCGTCTCCGTGCCCGAGGGCGAGGGCGAGGGCCCGGCACGGCGCATGCTCGCGATGGGCCTGGACGTGACCGAGAAGGCGCGGATCCTGCCAGAGCACCTGGAGCGCCTCTGGGCGAGGGCCGGTGCCACGCCTGCGACGAACGGCGTCCTGCGCTTCATCGATGACGCGCTGCGCTTCTACTTCGAGTTCCACGCGAAGTACGACGGCTTCTACGGGGCCTTCATCCACGATCCGCTGGTCACCGCCGTGGCGATCGACGGGGCGGAGGCCAGCTCCATGATCGGCGACATCCGGCCGTGGTTCGTGGCCGTGGACGCGTGCGGCGGCCCGGGCGACGGGCAGACCATCGCGGACCGGCGTGGGACCACGGGGAAGCTGCCGAACGCGGACGTGGTGATGGCGGGCGACCCGGAGGAGTTCCTGCGCCGGCTCATCGAGCGCGTGGGCGGCCTCGCGGCGGCGCGCGGCTAGGAGCCCGTCAGCCGTACCGTCAACCGGCCACCGGTGCGGTGGCGCCGCGGGCCCGGCGGGTCAGCCGGCCACCGGTGCGGTGGCGCCGCGGGCCCGGCGCCACCACCGTGGAGGCGCTACCTGCCGTGGACCGCGCGGACCACGAGCACGGAGCAGGGCGCGTGCAGCAGGACGTTGCGCGCGACGCTGCCCAGGAACAGGCGGGCGAGGCCCGTGTGGCCGCGCGTGCCCATCACGATGGTGCCCACGCCGTGCCCGCTCGCGTACTTGACGATCTCCGTGGCCGGGTCACCCTCCAGCGTGACCGGCGTGGCCGCGTGGCCGGCATCCGCCATCCGGTGGGCCTCCGTGTCCGCCTCCTTGGCGGACTCCTCGCGCGCCTCGTCCACGGACCGGGTGTAGGACTCCAGGACCTGGTCGTACAGGCCGGGCGTGAACCCGGCGGCGACCGGGACCGCGGTCTCCGCCACCGTCATGACGGTCACCGGGAGGCCCGCGAACACCGGCCAGGTGGCGAGCACGGACTCCGCGAGGCGGGCCGAGGTGGACCCGTCGTCCGCGAAGGCCAGGGCGCCCAGCGAGTCACGCCGGGCCACCAGCACCGGGCACGGCGCGTGGTCCACGATCTCCGCGGCCGTGGAGCCCAGGACCATCGTGGCGATCGCCCCGTGGCCGCGGCTGCCCACCACCACGAGGTCCGCCTCGAAGGCGCCGGCCTCGTCGCAGATCACCGAGCCGGGGCGGCCGTGGAGCAGGAAGCCCTCCACCGTGACGTCCGGGCGGGCGAGCGCACTCTCCGCGCGGCCGACGGCCTCCTTGAGGAGCCGGGCGTCCTGCTCCTCCTCCGTCTCGAGGTTGGCACCCGCGTCGCCCATCGCGGCCCACGACATCGCGAGCGCATCGGAATAGGGCTGCTGGGCGGCCACCACGCGGATCGTGGAGCCGGCGGGCAGGGCGAGGGTGGAGACAAGTGCTGTGGCGTGGTCGCTTGAG
>CAIYZX010000181.1 GCA_903930745.1 uncultured Chloroflexota bacterium
CGGAAGCAGCGGGCGATCTGGAAGTAGCGGTCGATGCCCGCCACCATCAGGAGCTGCTTGAGCTGCTGCGGGCTCTGCGGCAGGGCGTAGACCGTGCCGGGCTGGAGGCGGGACGGGACGACGAAGTCGCGCGCGCCCTCCGGGGTGCTCTTGATGAGGTTGGGCGTCTCCACCTCCACGAAGCCCGCCGCATGGTGGACCTCGCGGATGGCCTGGACGAGGTGGCTGCGCAGCAGGAGCCGGCGCGCCATCGCCTCGCGGCGGATGTCCAGGTAGCGGTACTTGAGGCGGAGGCTCTCGTCGATGGGGGCGTCCGGGTCGTTCACGTAGAACGGCGGCGTCTTCGCCTCGTTGAGGATGCGCAGCCCGCGGACCTGGAGCTCCACCTCGCCGGTCGCCAGCTTCGCGTTCTCCGTGCCGGGCTGGCGTCGGGCGACCTCGCCCTCCACCGCGATCACGTACTCGGAGCGGACCTTGCTCGCCAGCTCGTGCGCCTCGGGCGCGTCGGCGGCGTCCACCACCACCTGGGTGATGCCGTGGCGGTCGCGGAGGTCGATGAAGATGAGCTTGCCGTAGTCACGGCGGCGGTGGACCCAGCCCGCGAGGCTCGCCGCCTTCCCGGCGTCGTCCGCGCGCAGCGCCCCGGCGGTGTGGGTGCGGTACGGGGTTGCGAGGCTGGTGGGGTCAACGGGCACGAGGTGGCTCCCAGTGGAACGGGGTGGAGTGGCTGACATCCTACGTCAGGGGCGCGCCATCGGGTTCGCGCGCGCCATCGGGTTCGCGAAGACCCAGCTCCACCAGCCAGCCCGCCAGCAGGCGGTGCAGGGCCGGGGCGCCCACGATGGGACCGGCGGGCTCCGCAAGGTCCGCGGGGTACATGACGAACGCCTCGGTCTGCGGGCCGCCGATGCCGCCGTGGCTGCCCACCAGCTCCTCGAACGCCGCCACCTCGCCCGTGTCCACGTAGTAGCTGGAGACCACCACCAGGTCGCCCACGTGCTGCATGGCGTCCAGCCTTCGCAGCGAGATCGCGGCCAGCTGGCCGTACGGTGCCAGCGGGTCGTCGCCCTCCACCTCGCCGGTGTCCAGGTGGTGGATCCCGGGCGCGGCATGACCAACGGAGCCCAGCACCAGCGGGCCGTGTGCGGCGGAGCGAAGCATCACGAGGCCCACGCCCGGGTGCGAGGCGAGCGCCTCCACGAGGCCAGGATGAGCGGCGTCGATGGCCTCCCAGGTGAGGCGGTCATGGACCGCGGTGAAGTAGACGTTCGCAAGGTTGCCCGACGCGGCGACGACGACGTCCGTCCTGGGGTGGGGCCGGCCTGCGGCATCCAATCCCTCGCCGTGGTCCTCGGCCGCCCGCTTCTGGACGCGCTCACGCGCAAAGCTGGCGCCGCGTCCCTTGCCGCCCGCGAGCTGCGTCATGACCGTGTTGACGTGGCCCCACCCCTCCACGGAGCCGGTGGCGGCGAGGACCGCCGGTTCCCCGGCCATCAGGTCGCGCACCAGGGCGTCCAGCGATTGGCCGTACCGCTGGCGGAAGGTTGCGCCCTGGCTCTGGCCGTGGTCCGAGAGGACGACGATCCGGTACGGACGCGAGGTGAGCGCAGCGGCCCGCGCGAGGATGCCGATCTGGCGGTCCACCTCCGCGATCGCGTCCAGCGCCTCCGGGCGCTCCGGGCCGCTGTGGTGGGCGATCTCGTCGTACCCCACGAGATCCACGTAGATCACGGGCGTGCCCCGGTACATCTCCTCCAGGACCACCCCAACGGACAGGTCCCGCAGCACGACACAGGCGGCCGCCCGGAGCAGCGGGTATGGCCACGAGCGCCCGATGCGAGGCACCACGCCGCGGAGCCGCTGCTGGCGCGCCTCGATCGTCTCCCGGACCACCTCCATGCCAACGAGCACGAAGGTGCGGAAGACGGTGGACGGATCCGCGAAGAAGCCGAAGAAGTCCCGGCTCCGGACCCCGCTGGGAGCCCTGAGGGTGGACGTGGTGAGGGCGCTCCGCGTCGCGTCGCCGGAGACGAGGTTGGAGATGCTGGTCCCGCCTCCGGCCAGGAGGCCGTTCCCGGACGACACGCGCCGCTCGATCTCGGCGGCGTCCGCCGGGCGGTTGGACACCATGAGGCGTCCGCTCCCCTTCTCGTACCAGCGGAAGGCCGGAATACCGTCATTGGATCCGTGGAGGATGCCCGCCTGCGACGCCGAGGTCTGCGAGGGTGCCAGCACGTCCCAGCGTGCCAGCCGGTGGTGGCCGCCCCGCACCCAGGCCGCCATCGTGGGCGCATTGCCGGTGCGGATGGCGAACCGCAGGATGGGCTCCGCGAGGCCGTCCACCTGGACGACGAGCAGGCCAGGCGCGCTGGCGGTCGAGCCCTGGGGCTGGCGCCGGTACGCCTCCAGGACCACCTGCCGGTACCAGGAGTCAGACCAGTCCAGGTCAAGCACCAGGCCGATGCCCATGTTGACCACGGCCAGGTAGAGCGAGAGCCCGAACGCGACGCCGAAGTCCCCGACCTCGAACCCGGGCACCACCGTGGCGACGAGGGCGATCATCAGCCCGTTGATCGCGAGCGACAGCAGTCCCAGCGTCAGGACGGCGTAGCGGACGACGAAGCGCAGGACGATGGGCCGGACGAGCGCATTGGCCGCGGAGATCCCCACCACGGCCCCCACGAGCGACAGGATTCCGTGGAACCGGACCGGCTCCAGGGCCCATGCCGCGAGCGCGAGGGCGAGCCCGTCGACAATCCACGTCACGAGCACGTAGCGGACGAGTCGCGACCTGTCCTGGCGCCAGGCGTCGGCGACACGGAGGTTGGCGCGCCAGAAGACGCGCAGGTCCGTGGTGGCGCGCGTGATGGGCCCGGGGATGCGCATCCGCCTGCCCCCGCCTCCGTCAGCCGTGCCTGTGGCTGCTCTCGGCCCGGGCGAGCTCGCGGGCGAGGTCCGCAAGCGCCACGATCCGCTGGCTTGCGGCCTGGAGGTCGCGCACCTGGACCTGGCCATCGGCCAGCTCGTCGCCCAGGATCACGGCGAAATGCGCGCCGTCCTTGCCGGCGGCCTCCAGCTGGCGGCCAAGCTTGCGACGGCCCAGGTCCGCGCGAACGCGCAGCCCCGCGGCACGCAGCTCCGTGGCGACCCTGAAGCGGCCCACGGTGTCATCTGGATCCGCGGAGACCACCACGGCGAGCGGCCCCTCGGCGGTCGCGGCGGCCCCATCGGCCCCCGCCTGCTCGGCGAGCACCAGCGCCACGCGGTCCAGGCCAAGCCCGAACCCGATGCCCGGCGTGGGCTTGCCGCCCAGCAGCGCCACGAGGCCGTCATACCGGCCGCCGCCGCCCAGCGCCTGCTGCTGGCCCTCGCGGCCGGCCACGTAGAACTCGAAGGCGGTGCGGGTGTAGTAGTCCAGGCCGCGGACAAGGCCGGGTTCCACGCGGAACGGGACACCAACGGCGGCCAGGTGCGCCTTGACGCTCTCGAAGTGCGCCGCGCAGGCCTCGCACAGGCGGTCCGTGATGCGCGGTGCGGCGGCGTTGAGCTCCGCCATCGCCGGGTCCTTGGAGTCCAGGAGCCGCAGGACGTTGCGCTCAAGGCGGTCCAGCTCCGTGGGCGGCAGCACGGCCGCGTGGCCGCGGTAGTACGCGGTCAGCTCCGCCACGTACGCCGGGCGGCACGCCGGGTCACCGATGCTGTTGACCAGCACCTCCACGTTCCGGACGCCGGCCTCCGTGTAGAAGCGGTGGCCCAGCTCGATGATCTCGGCGTCGATGCCCGGACCCGCGTCGCCGATGGCCTCCACGTCGAACTGCCAGAACTGGCGGTAGCGGCCGGCCTGGGGGCGGTCGTAGCGGAACATGGGGCCCGTGGTGGTCAGCTTCACCGGCTGCGGCCACGTCTGCATGCCGTGCTGCACGTAAGCGCGCACGATGCCGGCCGTGGGCTCCGGGCGCAGCGCCCAGCTCTCGGACTCCTCGGTGCGCGGGGCGATGCGGAAGAGCTCCTTCTCCACGACATCGGTGACCTCGCCGATCCCGCGCTCGAAGACGCTGGACTGCTCGAAGAGCGGCGTCTCGATGCCGCGGTAGCCGTACCGGGTGGTCAGGCTGCTCGCGGTGCGCATGAGGCGGTCGAAGACCGCGCGGTCGTCGGGAAGGAGGTCACGGGTGCCCCGGGGGGCTCGAAAGGCTGCCATCGGCGCGAAGTCTACCGGGCGCCATGGGTCACGGCGGGCCAGGAGACGCCCGCAGGGTGACGGAGCATCCGGCGGTAGCATCTCGGCATGCCGGCCATCGCCAGCGGCCTGGGGGTCTTCCGCCACCGCAACTACCGACTCTTCTACGGTGGACAGGCGGTCTCGCTCGTTGGCACCTGGATGCAGCAGGTGGCCCAGGCCTGGCTCCTCCTCCAGCTGACCAACGATCCCTTCGTCCTCGGCCTCGCGTCCGTGTGCGCGTTCGGCCCCGTCCTCGTCTTCGGGCTCTTCGGCGGGCTCATCGCGGACGCGCTGCCCAAGCGGCGGACGCTGATCGCCGTGCAGGTCGCCCAGATGAGCCTCGCGCTCATCCTGTTCGCCCTCGTGATCACGAACACCGTGCAGGTCTGGCACGTGCTCGCGCTCGCCGTGCTCCTCGGCCTGACCAACGCCGTGGACATGCCCGTGCGCCAGTCCTTCGTGGTGGAGATGACCGGTCGCGACGAGGTGGGCACCGCGGTGGCGCTCAACTCCGCGCTGTTCAACGCCACCCGCGTGGTGGGCCCGGCCATCGGCGGCCTTGCCATCGGCGCCTTCGGGATGGCCCAGGCGTTCCTCCTCAACGGCCTCAGCTTCCTGGCCCCGGTCACCACCTACTCGTTGATGCGCGACCAGGAGCTGTTCTCGCCGCCGGCGCTCGCCCGCGCCCACTCCGCCGCGGAGGTGCGCGAGCAGCTGGCCGAGGGCCTCCGCTACGTCCGCCGCACGGACATGGTGCTGATGCTGGTGATCATCGTGGGGATCGTGTCCACGCTGGGCATGAACTTCGGCGTGATGATCCCGGCCTTCGCCCGCGGCGTGCTCAGGACGGACGCGACCGGCTTCGGGTTCATCATGGCCGCCACAGGTCTTGGCTCCATGACCTCCGCCCTGGGCATCGCGTTCTCCGGCAAGTCCAGGCCGGCAATCGTGTGGCGCGGCGCGCTGCTGCTGGGGCTCGCGCTCATCGGCGCCGCCGTCGTCCCCTCGTTCTGGCTCGCGCTCCCGGTCATGTTCGTCCTGGGCTTCGGCGCCATCGGCATGGCGGCCACGGCGAACACTGTCATCCAGACGGCCGTCCCGGACGGGCTCCGCGGACGGGTGATCAGCGTCTACACCACGGTCTTCGTGGGCTCCACGCCGGTGGGCGGCCTCGTGTCCGGCTGGCTGATGTCCAACGTGGGGATCCCGGACACCCTGGCGATCAGCGGCATCGGCTGCGTGCTGGCGAGCGTGGCTGCGGCGGCCTGGCTCCGGCGCATCGAGCGGGCGCAGGCCCGGGAACCTGACCTTGACGGGGCGACCGCCGCCCAGGCGAGCTCGCGCTGACCTGGCAGGGCATCGCCTGCAGAGCAGGACCCCAGCGCGGAGGCGCGGCTTGGAGTGGTCGCCAACGCCGGTGGCCGCCTCCGGAGAACACCACCCGATGTCAAGCGCAGCCCCGGTGACCGTGGCCCTGGAGGCCAGTCCGCCGCGTGGCGTGCCCGCCGGCCGCCCGAGACCGGGAAGATCCCCTCCCTCGTGCGTGAAGGAGCATGACGCCCGGGCGCCTCGGAGGACGTTCATCGCTCCGTCTGAGGCCGCCGCCCGTGACGCACTAGGCGAACGGGAGTTGCCCACCGGCGCATGCACCAGCAGCAGGCCGGCGCGGGACCGCCATTGCCCAGCGGCAGGTCATGCCTGCGTCGATGCACCCTGGTCCGGCATGTTGACCTGATCACCGCTTCGCTCTATGCTCGATAATCGATGATTGGACGCCCAGGGCGGTGGCGCCCCGCGCCGAGGAGCACCATGGACTACGTGAACAGGTTCGCGCTCACGGACAGGGTCGCGATCGTGCCCGGCGGGGCCGGTGCGATCGGATCTGCGATCTGCAGGGCGCTCGCGGGGGCCGGCGCGCAGGTCGCGGTCATGGCCCGCACCCTCCAGCAGGCCGAGGCCGTTGCCTCAGAGATCAACGCCGCCGGCGGCGAGGCGATCGGCGTCGCAGCGGATGCCACGGTTGAGTCCGACTGCGAGGCGGCCGTGGCCGCGACGGTCGAGCGGTTCGGCCACCTCGACATCATCGTCAACTGCATCGGGGGCGGTGCCGGCAAGGTGCTCCACGGCGCCGAGGCGTACCCGCGCGATGCCTGGGACTGGATCATGGAGCTCAACGTCCGGAGCACGGTGGTTGCCACGCAGCCGGCCGTGCGCCAGATGATCAGGCAGGGCACCGGGGGCAGGGTGGTCAACATCAGCTCGGTGCGAGCCCTGCTGGGCATCAACGCCGGCTACTCGGCCTACGTCGCCGCCAAGGGCGCGGTGGAGTCGCTCACCCGCCAGTGGGCAACCGAGTGGGCGAGGCACGGCATCAACGTGAACGGCATCCGCCCGACCTTCGTGGACACTCCCCAGGTGGCCATGCTGCTGGGCGATCCGGCCTTCAGGGCCTCCATCGTCGCCCGCATCCCGCTCGGCCGCGTGGGCGGCACGGACGACATGACGGGCGCCGTCGTGTTCCTGTGCAGCCCGGCCGCATCGTTCATCACCGGCCAGACCATCGGACTCGATGGCGGCCTCACCTCAACGCAGTAGCCCCGGAGGGCCAGACCGCCATGGAGCAGGTCACCGACCGCATCTTCGCCGAGACGCGGCTCCGCGGCTGCAATCCCGCCTTCGTGAAGACGTCCGCAGGACCCGTCGTCATCGACACGCCCCAGCTTCCAACCAGGGCCGTGGCCATGCGGAAGATGGTCGAGGAGCACGGGACGATGCAGCTGCTCGTCAACACCGAGCACCACGTCGACCACATCTTCGGCAACTACTGGTTCAAGGGGGCGGTACCCATCGCCCATCACCAGGGCGTGCACGACCGGTTCATGACCGTGTACCCGGAGCTGGACCCGTTCGCCTACGCGCTGGAGGCGCTGCCGACAGACGATCCCGGCGGGGCCGCCCTCGTGCCGGACCGCGAGACCTACTACGCGAACATGGGCACTGCCGACATCGTCTTCACGGGCGATGTGACGTTCCGCATCGGCGACCGGACCTTCGCCCTGCTCCACACCCCGGGCCACACGCCGGGCCAGGTGGCGGTCTACGTCCCCGAGGAGCGCGCCGTCTTCACCGGCGACACGATCTTCTCGGAATGCACGACGTGGCTCATGACGTCCAACGTGGACCAGTGGATCACGGCGCTCGACCGGATCCGGGCCCTGGACATCGACCACGTCATCCCCGGCCATGGGCCGGTCCAGACGAAGGCGTACCTCGCCACCCAGCGCTCCTTCATGCTGGAGTGGAAGGCGGCGGTCGCGGTGGCCGTGGCCAAGGGCTGGTCACGCGAGGAGACGATCGCCCGCGTCAGCTTCGAGGAGCGCTACCCGGTGGACATCGGGCAGGAGTACATGATGGGCTACATCCAGGAGCGCAACGCCGGTGCGCTGTACGACCTGTTCACCAGGCCCACCGAGACGACCTGGCCCGCGAAGGACGCACCGCCCCGCTGACCTTGAACAAGCGGCCTGCGCCCATTTGGCCGGTCCGCTCCACCCCTCCACGGAGAGCAACGACGTGACCGTCCTTCCCGCCACCATGGAGGCGCTGGTGGTCACCGCGCCAGGCCAGTTGGAGATCCGCCAGGTCCCCGTGCCGATCCCCGGCCCAAACGAGGTGCTCGCACGCGTCCGCGCGGTGTCGATCTGCGGCACCGATGCCCATCTGATCCACGGTGACTACCCCGGCTTCTGGCCACCCGCCTTCCCGTTCATCCCCGGCCATGAGTGGGCAGGCGAGATCGTCGCTCTCGGGCCAGGCTCGGCCCTGCATGGATGGACGGTCGGCGACCGGGTCGCCGGCACGTCGCACGATGCCTGCGGCGTCTGCCAGAAGTGCGTCGAGGGCAGGTACAACCTGTGCGAGAACTACGGGAGGCCCGGACTGCACAAGCAGTACGGTCATAGCTACCAGGGCGCAGACTCGACATACGTCGCGCAGGGCATCAAGACGATCTTCCCACTCCCTGGCTCCCTCGGCTTCGACGAGGGAGCGCTCGTTGACCCGGCGTCAATCGCGCTCCACGTGGCCAACCGTGGCCGCATCGAGCCGGGCGACACGGTTGCGATCACCGGGGCGGGCACCATCGGCCTGCTCGGCGGCGACGCGGCGTTCATCCGCGGAGCCGGGCGCGTGATCGTGGTCGGTCGCGGGTACCGCCTCAGGAAGGCGGCCGCCATGGGCTTTGAGACGGTCGACAGCAGCGCGGATGATCCCGTGGCCGCCGTGCGAGCGATGACGGGTGGGCGTGGTGCCGACGTGGTGCTCGAGTGCGCCGGTGTCCCCGAGATGATCAATGCAGGCCTCGGGATGCTGCGCCGTGGCGGGCGATGCTCGGCAGTCGGCATCCCAACCGAGGGTGTCGCGATCGGCATGCAGCGCCTCGTGCTGGACGAGCTCGAGCTCGTGGGCTCACGCGCCTCGGCGGGCGAGATGCGCCGGGTCATGCCGCACCTCGAGCAGGGCCGGATGCGGGTGCGCGAGCTGATCACACACCGCTTCGCGCTCACCGACTACCAGCAGGCCATCGACACCTTCAACGACCGGGCCAGCGGCGCGATCAAGATCATCGTCAACCCGTAGGGCACGCTGACCCGCGGCACCATTGCGCTCCGCTGGCCTGCCCACAGGACGCGTCCACCGCGGCCGCGCCGCCGCGTCCCCCCTGGGCCGCTCCGGCTCCACGACCTGGACGTCAGGCGGGTCTCGGTGCCGGGCCGGCGTCCCACCTCTGACCGTTCGCCGGCACGGTCCGGCCCGCTCGCGAACCGACGCAACGGTCTGAGCGGTGCGCTGGCGCGGCGGGCCGGTGCTCTCAGGCGCGGCCTGCCGCCACCTCGTCCGCTCGATTGCGTCCGGCGAGGAGGATGAGGTCCTCGTGGAGCTCGAACCACACCCCGTGATAGCTGTCCACGCGTGGCGAGGCAACGTACTTGCCATTGCCGGCGACGGCGGCAGCCACGGCTGCGCCGAGCCGAACGCCATAGCGCGCGAGCCGCGGCAACGCTGCGGCAGGGGACGCCAGCCACCGCTCGACCTCCACGTGGAGCTCGCGCAGACTCGCGAGCACCGCCGAGTCGTACACGGGGTCGGTGTGGTCGTTGAAGACTCCCTCGCTTCTCATCTGCCAGGACGTCACAACGGTCTTCATCCGATGATCGAGCGCAAGAAAGGCGTCCAGCGCCGCGACCGCGTTCGCAGGCCCCCAGCTTGCCGTGTCCTCGGCGAGCCTCGCGATGCCCGCCGTCCTGCCCCCGGCAGTAAGGCGGA
Organism: uncultured Chloroflexota bacterium; assembly: GCA_903930745.1. GTDB lineage: Bacteria > Chloroflexota > Limnocylindria > Limnocylindrales > CSP1-4 > CAIXZV01. The sequence goes on from CAIYZX010000181.1 coordinate 9,548, forward strand.
AGGAGCCGGCGCCCGCCTCGACGAGCCCGTCGGCAACCAGCTGCTCAATGAGCGAGGACGCGTCCTCGGCGGCGCAGCCGGTGGCGCTGGCAATGCCGTCGGGCCCCGCGTATCCCTTCACGACGAGGGCGCGGATCGCGTCGTGTGCATCAACGGGCGCGCGCCCGCCAGCCACGGCGGCGGCAGGGGCACCCTGGGCCCCAGGGGCACCTGCCCCCTCCTGCTCGACGTGGATGCCGAGCTCGCGTGCCCATCCAAGCAGCGTGGACACCTCGGGGACGACCGCCTCCACACCGGCAATGGCGCCCTTGAACACCTCTCCCGTGGCGCCGTCGATCGTGATCGTGTCGCCTCGGCGGATCACGGTGTCCCCTATCGTCACGGTGTCGGACCCGACGTCGACGGTGCTCGCGCCCACGACCGCCGGAATGCCCCACCCTCGCGCCACAACGGCCGCATGACTGGCGAACCCGCCGGTCGTGGTAAGGACCCCGGCGGCACGACTCATGCCATGCACATCGTCCGGCGACGTCTCCCGGCGAACGAGGATCACCCGTGCTCCGCCATCGGCTGCAGTGACCGCGTCCTCCGGTGTCAGCTGGACCTCGCCGCACGCGACGCCCGGCGACGCCGGCAGGCCGCTCGCGAGAGCGGGGCCCGCATCGGATCGCCCCTTCAAGGTCGTCGGCGGGTTGGCCAGGGCGGATCGCACGCGCTCAACCGCCTGTGCGCGGGTCAACCCGAACGTGGGGTCCCCGGCCATCTCGACAGCCATCCGCAAGGCCGCCTGGGGCGTGCGCTTGCCGACGCGCACCTGCAGCATCCAGAGCCGTCTGCGCTCGATCGTGAACTCGATGTCGCAACAGTCACGGTAGTGGCGCTCAAGCGTGGTGGCGTACCTGCGCAGCTCGCCGGCCACCTCGGGCATGCGCTCGCGCAGGCAGCCGATGGGCTCGGTGACGTGCGTGCCGGCGACGACATCCTCGCCCTGCGCGTTGAACATCACGTCGCCGTAGAGCTCGTTCTCGCCCGTCGCCGGGTTGCGCGTGAAGAGGACGCCCGTGCCGGAGTCCTCGCCCCTGTTGCCGAAGACCATCGCCTGGACCGTGACACCCGTGCCAAGGTCATCAGGGATGCCCTCCTTCGCGCGGTACGCCCTGGCTCGATCGCTGTTCCAGGAGAGGAACACGGCTTCCACCGCACCCCGGAGCTGGTCCCAGGGGTCCGCGGGAACGATCGTCACGCCGACGATCTCGCGGTAGACCCTGACAAACCGGTCGTGGCAATCTGCCGCGAATGCCGCATCTCCCGAGGTAGCGGCGAGTCCCGCCTCGGTGTCATCGTTGAGGCCGAGGTTGAGGATGGTGTCCATCATTCCCGGCATGGAACGCGGTGCCCCGGACCGCACGCTCACGAGCAGCGGGTCGGCGGCGTCGCCGAAGCGACGCCCCACCTTCTCCTCCAGGCGCGCCATCTGCGCGCGCAGCTCATCCTCGAGACCCGCAGGCCAGCCACCGGCGAGATAGGCGTTGCAGGTGGCCGTCCCCACCGTGAAGGCGGGCGGTACCGGCAGGCCGAGCTCCACGGCCATGGTGGCGATGTTCGCCGCCTTGCCACCGATCTTGAGCGTGAGCTCGTCCAGAGACAGGCCGTGATCATGGTCATAGGCAAAGACCTGGGGCACGCGTGGGTCCTCCCAAGGGCATCGTGCGGCCGTCTCGCGGACGGCCTTGGGGTCAAAGGACGGCGACCGGGTCCACCATCGAGCCCGTGGCGCCGCGGATCTTCACCGGCAGCGCGACGAACAGGAACTCGTAGATCCTCCGGCGGGCAAGCTCCTCGAGATCCAGGCTCTCCATGATGTAGATGCCGTTCTCGATGAGCAGCCTGGTGTGCACTGGCTGCGGATTGCCCTCCGGTCCCGGGTCGGGTGCCGGCTGGACCTCGAAGGTCTCCGTGTCCGACCCGGCGGCGACCACGCCTCGCTCAAGCATCCACTGGGCCGCGGACAGGTCGGGGCCGGGCGTCTTGTGCGCGGCCATCCTCTCGGCATCGGGCCAGAGGCCCATGTACCCGGTGCGGATGACCACGACATCCCAGGGCCGGACGGCAACGCCTTGAGCTGCACAGATCGCCTCCATCTCGGCGGCATCGATCGGTGACCCCTTGGGCAGGCACTCGACGCCGCGGAAGGTGGGGGCATCGACGAGGACGCCGCGGGTGAAGAACGGCGGCATGCTGGAGGCATCCCCGTGCACCGGACCAAAGTCGGTCAGGTGCTCGTCCGCAGCGCCGCCACCGTACCAGTGCATGTCGTCGCCGATCGTCATGTGGGCGAGGGCATCCATGTGCGCTCCAGAGTGGCTCGTCGCCATGACGTACTCGGCCATGTAGCCGAGGCCCGCGTCATTCACCGGGCCCCACGGCTGGGCACCGGTCACCCGGATCCCGCGTGGCGTCCGGTAGTTGAGCACCTGGAAGGGCGGGTGGCCCGGGAACAGCGGCATGCCCGGGAACCTGACCGCACTGAGCGAGATCATCTCGCCGGCCTGGACCAGGCGCGCCGCCTGGGCGACCTGCGAGGCAGGCATGTCCCCGATGGGGCCGAGCTGGGAACCACTCACCGCGCACCATCCTCCTGCAGCGCTCGCCAGACACGTTCGGGCGTCAGGGGCAGATCCCGGATCGGGACGCCGATCGCGTCGCGAACCGCGGCGCCGACAGCGGAGGCGACGCACAGCAATGCACCCTCGCTCATCCCCTTGGACCCGTACGGGCCGGGCCCGTCCTCGTTCTCGATGATCTCGCTCCGCAGCTCGACCGGCAGATCCATGATCGTCGGGATCCGATAGTCGATCGCGCCAAGGTTCCGCATCCGTCCACGTTCGTCGTAGATGCAGTGCTCCATCAGCGTGTGACCGAGGCCCATGATCGCCGCACCCTCGTCCTGCATCCGGACGTGGAGCGGGTTGAGGGCCTTGCCCACATCGGAGACGGTGATGTGCTTCACCAGCGTCACGTCACCGGTCTCGCGATCCACGTCCGCCTCGATGACGGTGCAGTTGAACTCGAAGAAGGCCGGTGCGCCGGAGAGTGGATGCGACGGATCGGCATCCTTGCGCACCTCGCCGAGTCCCGTGATCTCTCCGCCGAGCCTGCCGAGCCCGGACGCAAGCACCTCCCGAATGGTGAGCACGCGACCGTCGGCGACCCGGACGACGCCGGCGTCAACGATCACGTCCCCCACCTCGACACCCGCGATCCGCGCCGCCAGTGCACCCAGCTTCGCCTGCACGTCCCGGCAGGCCATGAGAACCGCGTTGCCCATCAGGACCGTGGACCGGCTCGCGGAGGTCTGCTGGTCGTACGGCACGATCGCCGTGTCACCCATGATGACCGTCACCCAGTCCATCGGCGCGCCGAGCTCCTGCGCCACGATCTGCGAGAACACGGTGCGGGCTCCCTGGCCCATGTCCGAGGTGCCCGCGTAGACGACAGCGCTGCCGTCTCCGAGGAGGCGCACGATCGCGTAGGACAGTCCCGTCGTCGGCCCCGACTTGATGCCGAGTGCGATGCCACGACCTCGGCCTGGAGGCAGCGGCGCGTCCCAGCCGCCTTCCGAGGCCGCACGGCGCACGGTCTGCTCCCAGTCACCGTCGGCAGGGGTGTCGAACGGGATGAAGGCATCGCCCTTCCGCGCCAGGTTGAGCAGGCGGATGGCGAGCCGGTCCATGCCGAGCTCGAGCGCGCCCTGGTCGAGGTTGGACTCCACTGCCCAGTTGATCTGCGGGTTGCCGAAGCCGCGAAAGGCGGTGGACGGCACCGTGTGGCTCAGCACGCTCCGTGCCAGGATCCTCACCGCGGGGATGTTGTACGGCCCGGCCGCCGGGTAGCTGCCCTTGGCAACGACGCGGTCGGCGATGTCCACGTAGGCACCGATCAGGTAGTCGGCCTCGATGTCCTGGAAGAGGATGTGGCCAGCAGCGTCGAAGCCGGTGCGAACATGCGACGCACAGGCCGCTCGGCGGACCGCCTGGAACGACTCCTCGAGCGTCAGGACGAGCCTGACAGGTCTACCCAGCCTGAGCGCGGCGAACACCACCGCGGGTTCGTGCTTGGCGTGCTGCTTGCCTCCGAACCCGCCGCCGGGATCCGGGGCGTGGACACGGACCTTGGAGAGCGGTAGGCCGACGAGGCCGGCAATCTGCTTCTGGAGCCAGTTGGGGTGTTGGATCGTGCTCCAGACCACGACGCCGTCGCCGTCGGGCGCAGCGATGAACGCGTGGGGCTCGATGGCGAACTGCGTGACGATGGGGAAGCTGTACCGGCCCTCGACGACGAGGTGCGCCTTCGCCTCCTCGGCCTCGACGTCACCCCAGCCAACGCGGTGCTCGGTGAGCACGTTGCCGAGCGCGAGGCCGGTGTCTCCACGAAGCGCCGGGTCCTGCACGAGGGGCGCACCCGGCGCGAGTGCCCCGGCGATCGTGAAGACCGCAGGCAGCTCCTCGTAGTCCACCTTGACGAGGGCCGCGGCCCGCTCGGCGAGCTCTCTCGTGTCGGCCACGACGATCGCCACCGGGTCGCCGTGGTACTTGGTCTCGCGCACCGCGAGCACCGGTCGATCGGCAACCTGTGGGCCATATCGCGGCATCGGGTCCGGCAGGTCGGCCGCCGTCATGACGAGATGCACGCCAGGGAGTGCGAGCGCCGCCGAGCCGTCGATCCCGACGATGCGGGCCCGCGCACAGTCGAGGTGGACAAGCTTCGCATGCAGGGCACCCGGCACGTGGAGGTCCGCCAGGTACGCCTGGGCTCCGGTGACCCGGTCAGTCCCGCCGACCCTGTTGGGGGACTCCCCGATAGGCGACGCGCTCATCGTCCGGCCTCCGAGGCGGCCAGGACTGCGTCCGTGATCTGCTCGTAGCAGGCGCAGCGGCACAGGTTTCCGGCCATGCCCTCCGCGATCTCCTCCCGGGTTGGATGGGGGTTCAGGTCCAGCAACGCGTGGGCTGACATGAGCTGCCCGGGGATGCAGAAGCCGCACTGCACCGCGCCCTTGTCCAGGAACGAGGTCTGCAGCGTCGACAGGCGGCCATCGGCGGACGAGAGCCCCTCGACGGTGAGAATCACCGCCCCATCCGCCTCCACCGCGAGCACCAGGCACGAGTCCACGGCACGTCCGTCCACGATGACCGTGCAGGCGCCGCATTCGCCGACGAGGCAGCACTCCTTGGTTCCCGTCAGTCCGAGATCGTCGCGCAGGACATCGAGCAGGGTGTGCTGGGGTGCCACGTCCAGCACGCGTCGCCGGCCATTGACCGTCAGCTCGATGGGAAGGGTGAGCGTCACGTCACTGCTCCCCCGCCGCCAGGCGCTCGAGCGCGATGGCAAGGGCACGTCTGCCCAGGACACGCAGCATCGCGAGACGGTACTCGGGTCCGGCCCGCATTGAGGTCGCGGATGGGGAGGCATCGGCGAGGATCGTCGCAAGGACGTCGGCCCTGGCGGCATCCGGCGCGCCGGGGTCGGCCAGCACACCAGAGGTGTCCACCCGGACCAGCGGTCGCGGCCCCACGCTCCCAAAGGCGACCCTGGTCACGCCCGCTGCGTCCACTCCGCAGGCCAGCGTGACGGAGGCGAGATCATGACCCCGTCGGCGCGTTCGACGCTGGTGGGCACTGGCGATCCGGCTTGCGGGCATTGGGACCTCCACTGCAACCACCAGTTCGCCGGGGGCGAGCGTCGTGATCCCGGATCTGACGAACAGGTCGTCCACGGCGATCCGGCGCACTCCCGTCGGACCCGCTGCCACGACCCGGGCATCGTGCACGAGGAGCGGGGGTGCCGTGTCGGCGGCGGGCGAGGCATTGCAGATGTTCCCGCCCAGCGTCGCGCGATTGCGGATCTGGATGGAGCCGACAGCTGCGGCCGCCTCACCGAGCGCGTGGGCATGCCTGCGCACGATCGGACTGGCGGCGATCTCGGTCATTGTCGTTGTCGCACCGATCACGATCGTCCCGGCCTCGTTGCGGATCCCGGGCGCAAGCTCAGGGACGCGCTTGATGTCCACCACGAGGGCAGGCGAGGCAGAGCCGTCGCGGAGCCGGATGATGAGATCGGTTCCACCGGCGAGCACGCGAGCACCAGGGCCGCGCTCGGCGAGGAGCGCGAGCGCGTCCGCGAGCGTGTTGGGACAGGCGTAGGCGAATGGTTGCATGATGACCGGCCAGCCCCTGCCGCTAGAGGATCCTGTCGACCTCGTCCATCAGCACCTGCGGGCTGGAGGCACGGATGAAGTAGAAGGGACGCTGACAGAAGTCGTCAACGAACTGGGCGCGGCGGGCACGGAGCACGTCGTTGTCCACCATCGGCATGACGTGCCCGGGAGCCAGCAGCTCGTTGGTGAGAAGGTAGTTCTGCAGGGAGTGCAGGAACTGGAAGCCCCGCTCGAACGGGATGAGCTCGTTGGTCGCCGGGTCGAAGTTCCCATCGATCGCCGGGACGATCACGAGGTCGATGTTCGGAGTGCCCTCATACCTGCCCCACGTGGGCATTGTGCCCCAGAACTTCTCGACGCCCTTGTTGGGGGCGGCCTTGTCCGAGCGCTCCGTGCCCTCGGTTCGCCTGACCAGGAACGTGTCCTCGGAGCCCGCCACGGCTCGCCCGTCATCGCTGATGACCGTCGTCTCCGATGCGACCTGGAGCGCGCCGCGCACGCCGGCCTCGATCAGGCCCATGCTCTTGCCGTGATTGGACTCGCCCCCCAGGAACAGGAACGTCTTGCCCCGGTAGTTCACGGCGGCGCTGTGGCTCGGGTGCTCCCCCTTGGCCTCCATGCGCAGCGCCAGCATCGCCACGATCGCCTTCTGCAGCGGTCCGGCCGGCCAGCTGCCGGTGAACGTCATCGTCCGCCCGTCGTAGGACGCGCGCTTCGCTCCGTCCTGGTTCCATACGATGTCCGGCGCCTCGAGCGTCACCGCCGGGGAGATCCGCACGTCGGCGAGCCTGTAGTTCAGGAAGTTGAGATCGTCGAGCACGTGCTCGCGAGGCTCGCCGCCGTAGACGTCGATGCGGAGGCGGGCCTTGCCTGCCGAGAACTCCTCTGTAAGGCGCAGGTTGCTGTTCATGGGATCCCTTCCGGTGTGTGAGCGGGTTCCGGCCCCGTGCCGGTTCGTGCGGCGGGTGAGGGCTGATGCTGATCGGCTTCGCCATCACCCGGTCCGGGCTCCAGCCAGAGCGTGGCCAGCATCGTCCGCGCGTCGCTGAAGTGGGTCCGGATGGCCGTCTCGGCGGCTGTCCCGTCGCGGCGTCGGAGGGCATCGAGCACAGGGCCGTGTAGCCCGGCGATCCGACGCCGGTCCGAGCCGGCCACCGCGAGCGTGATGTACGTCCGGGAGTACGGCTCGAGGAGGCCCCAGACCCGCTTCAGCGTCTTGTTCCCGCTGACGTCCACGAGATACCCGTGGAAGGCGGCGTCGGCAGAGGCCTCCCCCACCGTGTCTCCGGCCTCTGCGCCTGCGTGCATCGCGTCCAGGAGAACGCCGAGCCGCTCGACGTCATCGTCGGTCAGCCTGGGCACCGCGAGACGTACAACGAGCGCCTCCAGTTCGGACCGGACGACATACGCCTCGAGAAGCTCATCACGAGAGGGACGGCGGACCCGGGCGCCGCGAAACGCGGCGATCTCCACGACTCCGAGGGCCTCGAGATCTCGGAGGGCCTCGCGGACAGGCGCCTGGCTCGTCCCGAACTCGCGCGCCACCCGGGTCTCAATGATCCGGGACCCGGGCTGATAGCGGCCGTCAAGGATCGCCTCGAGCAGGCGATCCTTGACGGTGTCGGACAGGACGCTGCGTGAGATCGTCGTCTCGGCAGCCATCCCGGGGGTCTCCTCTCGCCGCGCTGGCTAAAGGATCGTCACGATGCCGGCGGTGCCGTCCACGCGGAGACGGTCGCCGGTCCTGATGGTCGAAGTGGCAACCGAGGTGCCCACGACGGCAGGGATCTCGTACTCGCGCGCCAGCACGGCCGGGTGCGAGACAGTACCGCCGGCGTCGGTCACGACGGCGGAGATGTGGCCGTAGAGGACCTGCCAGGCCGGGTTGGTCATCTGGCAGACGAGGATCTCGCCCTCGAGCAGGCTGTCGAACTCCGCCTCCGACATGACGACACGCGCCACGCCCTCAACGACGCCCGGCGAGCCGGCGATGCCCCTGACCTGGCCGGCCACCTGCACCTGCGAGCGGGTGAACTTGTCGGGGAAGCCCCAGAGGTTGAGGTACGGGAAGGCGAGCTGTGTCGCGGTGACCGTGCCGACCCAGTCACGCGGCTGCACCTTTTCGGCAGCCGCACGCTTGGCCTTGGCGGCGGCGACGATCGCCCTCCCGTCCATGGAGGACGGGTTGCCGATGAAGGCGCGCAGGTCGTTGTAGCGGAACAGGATGACGTCGTCGGGCGCGTCGAGGACGCCCTGTGCCACGAGCTTCTCGCCGACGGCGATGAGCACGAGGCGCACGTGGGCATTGGCACCCTGGTCGATGTAGAAGTGGTGGTCCGGGGTGAGCGGCGCCATCTTGAGGTTGATCTCGTTGGCGGCGCGCATCTCCTCGAGCGCCTCGCCCTCGAGGCCCTCGAGGATCTCCCTCGCGGCTGCGTCGATATCGGCCGCCAGGGTCGCGATGCGTGCCGGGTAGTCGTAGTCGGACGAGAACTGGTCCCGCACGAGCTGGACGACCGGGATCATGTCCTCCCGGAAGCTCGGGAAGATGAACTCATGGCTCCAGACGGCGTGCCAGCCGAACTCCTTCTGGTACGGCACGATCCGCTCGTCGATGAAGCGTCGACCGCGTGCGCTTGCCCTGAGGGAGGGCAGGATCTCGGCCCCGGACGCGGCGGCGAAGATCGCGGCCAGCTCGGCGTCGGCCTTGACCTCCTCCTTCGCCTCCCAGAGGGCCTTGATCTTGTCCCAGTTGCGGTCGTTGGCCGAGTTCTGGAGCCGGCCGAGCAGGGCCTCATTGACCCTGCCATGCGTCTTCTCCATGACCGCCCGAAGGTTGAGCGTCGCGCTCAGCTGCGCGAAGTTCAGCATCCAGTGGATCTTCCAGTGGCGGTCGTGCATGTCGATGGCGTCCTCGAGCAGGACGGCCACCTCGGCCAGGGAGAGCTGGTCCTTCTGGTCCAGCATGCCCTCGATGTAGTCGAAGTTGCGCTGCATCTCCGGGACGAAGCGGCTTCGCCACCAGTCGGTGAACTTGAGGCCGTACACCGGCAGGACTGCGCCCAGGTACGCGCCGATCCTGCCGGCGTATGCGTTGTCCTCGGGGACGATCGGGTGGGTCGAGTAGTTGTACTCCTGGGTCGCGACATCGACGCCGGCCTCGGCCGGGATCGCCGCCGTGTACAGGTAGCCGTTGACGTTCTTGTAGATCCAGTCCGACGCGAACGGCGTGCCGAAGCGGCGGAACATGTGGTCGCACGAGAGCCACCAGCCGCCGATGTCCTCGTACATCGGTGACAGGGGCTTGGGGCAGTGCAGGTCGTCGTAGACCCAGAAGAGATCCTTCTCGGTCTCGGACGTCCACTCCACGGGGAACGACTCGTCCCCGAGGAACTGGTCCAGGACTTCTTCCTTCAGCGGCACAGTTCAGTTCCTCCTCGGACCGGCCGCGTTGCCGGTCCCTGCGTGCGTGACGGTGGCCTACGAGGCCTTCGAGATCCTCTTGAACCTCTTCATGTTCTCGGTGATGGCGATCTCGGTGGGGAGTCGCTCCATCGAGGAGGCACCGAAGAACCCGGCGACGCCGGTGGTGTGGGTGAGCACGTACTCGGCATCCTCGGGCTCGGCGATCGGACCGCCATGGCAGAGCACGATGATGTCCGGCTTCACGGCAACGGCAGCGTCGCGGATCGCCTGGACACGCTCGGCCGAGGCCTCGATCGTGAGAGCCGTGGTGGCGCCGATGGCACCCTTGGTGGTGAGGCCCATGTGCGCGACGATCACGTCGGCGCCAGCGGCGGCCATTGCCGCCGCCTGGTCGGTGTCGAAGACGTACGGCGTGGTGAGCAGACCGGCGTCGTGCGCCTGGCCGATCATCTCGACCTCGAGGCCGAACCCCATGCCGGTCTCCTCGAGGTTCTGCCGGAACTGTCCGTCGCACAGGCCAACCGTCGGGAAGTTCTGGACGCCGGAGAACCCGACCCGCTTGATCTCCTCGAGGAACACCGGCATCAGCCGGAAGGGGTCCGTGCCACAGACACCGGCGAGGACCGGTGTCTCGCGGACGACCGGCAGCACCTCGGCGGCCATCTCCATGACGATCGCGTTGGCATCGCCGTAGGGCATGCAGCCCGCCAGCGAGCCGCGTCCGGCCATCCGGTAGCGCCCCGAGTTGTAGATGATGATGAGGTCGGCGCCGCCTGCCTCGGCGCACTTCGCGGAGAGACCTGTGCCCGCGCCGGCGCCCATGATCACGCCGCCCTGGGCCACCGTTGTGCGCAGCCGTGCAAGCGCCTGCTGCCCGTTCATGCCAAGGACCTCCTTGTCCCTATGCCTGCTTCGCGGCCCACGCGCGGTAGTGCGCGTCGAGCTTGTCGGCCATGGCCGTCGCGAAGGCGGGATCGTTGATGTCGGCGGCCATCTCGACCACCTCGACGTCGGGCCGGAGACCGGCCTTCAGCTCCCGGATCAGGGCCGCATCCGCGGCCGCATCGTGGAAGGGGCCACCCGGGGTCGCGATCATGGAGACGCCGCCGAGAGGGATGAAGACCGTGAGGGGTCCCTTGGCCAGGTTGAGCTTGCGGGCGATGATCCGCCCGAGTTCGGCACACTCCTCCTCGGTGGTCCGCATCAACGTCACCGTGGCGTTGTGCACGTAGAGGTTGCGATCGTTGAACTGGGCCGGAACGGTCTCCCGCGGGCCGAAGTTGCACATGTCGAGCGCGCCGAGCGAGACGACCTGCGGGATCCCCAGGGAGCCGGCCATCTCGAGCCGGTCGGGGCCTGCGGAGAGGACGCCGCCCACGAGCTCGTCCACGAGCTCCGTGGTGGTCGCGTCGAGGGCGCCCGTGATGAAGCCCGCCTTCATGAGGGCCTCCATCGACTGGCCGCCGGCACCGGTGGCGTGGAAGACGAGAACCTCGTAGCCGAGCGCCTCGAGCCGCTCGCGAGCTGTTGTGACGCAGGGGGTTGTGACGCCGAACATCGTGGCCCCGATGAGTGGCTTCCTCGCGATCCGGGACACGAAGCCGTCGGTGGCCTTCGCCATGCCCGCGATGGCGGCTGCGGCGTTGGTCAGGATCTTCTCCGACAGGCCGTTGATGCCGGCGATGTCCACCACCGAGTACATCATCGCGATGTCGGAAGTCCCCACGTATGGGCGGGTGTCACCCGAGGCCATCGTGGAGACGATCAGCTTGGGCACGCCCACCGGCAGTGCCTGCATGGCCGCGGCAGCGATCGACGATCCGCCAGAGCCGCCGATGCCGAGTACTCCGTGGAGCCTCCCCTCGGCATACAGGCGCCTGGTCACCTCGACCGCGCCGCGCGTCATCGCGGCGACCGCGGGGCCGCGGTCGTGCGCTGCCACCAGGGCCGCACGGTCCACGCCCGCCGCTGCAGCAACCTCGTCGGCCGTCACGTCGGCAGCCGGCGAGTCGCTCATCACGCCCGCATCGACCACGACGACGTCGCAACCGCCTTCACGGACACGCTCGCGCAGGAACTCGTACTCGGGTCCCTTGGTGTCCAAGGTGCCGAGGAGCACGACGCTCGCCATGTGAAATGCCTCCTAGGGGTTCGCCGCAGGTGCGGCAGGAGTCTCGGTGTGCCCGATGTGGGTGCTCACGCCCAGGTAGCGTCGCTGGGCCACCTCGTCGTCGGCGAGGTCGTCAGACGTCGTCTCAAGCGCAATCCTGCCCGTGACCATGATCGCGATGCGCTCCGAGACGGCCGTGGCCACGCCAAGGTTCTGCTCAACAAGGAGCAGAGCCACTCCCTCGCGAGCGAGGTTGTGGAGCGTCTCCACCATGTGCTCGACGACGATCGGGGCAAGCCCCTCGGAGGGCTCGTCCATGATCAGGAGGCGTGGATTGAGGAGCAGTGCCCTGGCGATCGCGAGCATCTGCTGCTCGCCACCGGAGAGCTGGGTCCCGCCATTGCGACGGCGGGCCTGCAGTGAGGGGAAGAGGTCGTAGACCTTCTTGATGGTCCAGCCATCGCTGCCCCCGCCGGACACCATCCGGAGGTGCTCGTCGACCGACAGCGACGCGAAGACGCGCCGGCCCTGGGGGACGTAGCCGATCCCGGTGCGGGCGATCTCGTGCGGCTTGAGGCCGATCAGCTCCTGGCCATGGAGCCGGATCGAGCCGCCGAACGCGGGCACGAGGCCCATGATCGCGTTGCACAGGGTGGACTTGCCCATCCCATTTCGCCCGATCAGCGACAGCGGCCGCCGGTTCACCACGAGATCCACGCCCTGGAGGACGTGGCTCTGGCCGTATCGGACATCCAGGCCGGAGACCTGGAGCACGGGCACGGCCCCTGTCTCGGCCGGCACATCCGGCTGGGGCGCGACAGCCTGCTCAGCCATTGCGGGCTCCCACTGCATGCCCAAGGTAGATGTCCTGGACCTGGCGGTTGTCCTGGATCTCGTCGGGGTTGCCCTCGACGAGCGGTGTGCCCTCGGCCATGACGGTCACCCGGTCCGCCACGGCGAGCGCGACGTCCATGTCGTGCTCAACGATGACGACGGTGATGTCCCTCGGGAGCCCCTGGATCAACGAGGTGAGGTTGATGCGCTCAGCACGCGACAGGCCTGCGGCCGGCTCATCGAGCATCAACAGGCGTGGGTTGCCCGCGAGGGCCATTCCCACCTCCAGCTGGCGCTGCTGCCCATGCGAGAGTGCGCCCACCGGCGCCGCGAGGGCGTCGGCCAGCCCCACGATCGCTGCGATCTCCGCCGCCCGGACCCGTGACGGATCATCCGCCTTGGGTCTCGTGGGCCAGAAGCGTCGGCCCTGGACCCCCCGGATCGCCAGGAACAGGCTCTGCGCCACGGTCAGACCCATGAACAGCTGCGATGTCTGGTACGTCCGGCAGACGCCGAGCCTGGTGCGCACGTACGGCGGCAGGTTCGTGACATCCGTGCCGAACAGCTCGACGCTGCCGGAGGTGGGCGGGAAATCGCCGGCGACCACGTTGAACAGGGTCGTCTTCCCGGCCCCGTTGGGACCAAGGATCGCTCGACGCTCGCCCGCGGCCACCTCCATGCTCGTGTCGTGCAGCGCCTGGAGGGCGCCGAAGCGCCGCCCCACACCCTGCAGACGCAGGGCGGGGGCAGACGCTTCGGCTGCCATCCGATCGGTCACGGGCAGCTCGGGAAGTCGCGGCTCACCGGCTGGGCGAGATACGGGCTCGTCGCACCGAGGCCAAGCGTCTGGTCGACGCCGTCGGCCTTGGAGATGACGTTGTTCTGCAGGGTGCCGTCGGCAGCCTTCTGCACTTCGGTGACGTAGTTGGAGCTGATCGCCTGGCGGTTGCCGTCAAGGCTGACGTGTCCCGTCGGGCCATCGAACTCGACCTTGGCAAGGGCCGCCATGAAGGCTGCCTGCTTGTTGGAGAGGTCGCCCTTGACGGCCTGGAGGGCCTTGAGGACGCCGACCGTCTCGTTGTAGTAGCTGAGGGCAAAGAGTCCCGGGAACGGCAGTCCGTCCTTGAACTCCTTGTGGTACTCGGCCACGTAGTCGAGCCATGCCTTGTCGGTCGCGGTGTCGGCAGTCGGGCCGGCTGCGATCGTGCCGGCGAGGATGTCCTGGAAGGCACCCTTGGTCGCGAGCACCGACTGGTCCACCGTGATGGAGCCGCCGATGAACTTGGCCTTGCCGCCAGCCTGGTTGTACTGGGTGAAGAAGTTGACCGCGTCCGAGCCGCCGAGCGCGACGTAGATCGCGTCGATGCCGGATGTCGGCAGGTTGGACACGACGGACGAGTAGTCCTTGGTGCCGAGCGGGACCCAGTTCTTCTGGACAACATGGCCACCGGCCGCGCAGAACTCGTACATGAAGCCGCCAACCTGCGTGTACGGGAACGAGTAGTCCTCGGCCACGAGGGCGACGCTCTTGTAGCCCTTCTTCTCAAACGCGTACTTGCCGAGGCCGGCCATCCACTGGGCACCGTCGGTCGAGAAGCGGAAGAAGTTGGGGGCGGCATCGCGGAACGTCGTGTCCTGGGCCGCGGACGACCCGTTGACGAACGTCTTGTCCGGCACGGTCTTGGCGTAATCCTTGATCGCGAGACCCTCGTCACCGGAGAGAGGGCCGATCAGGATGTCGACGTTGTCCTGCTCGATGAGCTTCTTCGCCTTCTCGAGGGCAACGGCCGGCGTGGCGTCGGAGCCCTCCTTGAGCAGCTGGACCTGGAAGCCCTCGAACTGCCAGTTGCCGTTGTCGAGCTTCTTGCCGAGAGTGTTGAGCGCCTGCTCGACACCACGGAAGCCATCCTGACCGGGCACCGCGAACGGGCCCTCGAGGGTGGCGAGTCCGCCGATCTTGATGACCTTGTCACCGCCGCTCGAACCACCGCACCCGGCGGCGGCGATCGATGCAACGAACATCAGGGCGACGAGCCCGCGGCCCGTCCTCGTTCCGAACATCAGTCCTCCTCTCAGCGATGGCCGCACAAGGTAGTGCGGGTCCACGCGACCTCCGTACCGGTATGTCCTGGTGGTGCCTCCTCCTGTTGACTACCCTCCCGATGGGACATCGTCGCCCGCAGGCACGCCCGGAGCTCCAGGTGCTGTCACGGTGGATGCCGACGCGATGCCTGCCTCGGCCGCAAGTGGGTCCACGGCGCGGCGCCGTCCCCCGCCGCGATGGGTGAGCGCCACGAATGCACGATCGGCGAGGCCCACGATCCCGTTGGGCGCCACGAGCACGATCAGCAGGAAGCCAAGTCCGATGAGCGTGTTGAACCGCTCGTCGAACGAGAAGCCGGCGATCGTGATGCTGCTCGCGAAGACCTTGATCAGCGTGTAGATGACGGCGCCCACGAACGCACCGATCGGATAGCCCAGGCCACCGAGGACGGCGACGATCAGGACTTCGATCGTGCGGCTGAGATCAACGATCCCGGGCGAGATGTTGCCGCGGTACCACGCGCCCAGGACCCCCGAGATGCCCGCCACGAAACCGCCGATGGCAAACAGGGCGACGCGATGGCCGCCAACGCGGTACCCCAGGGCGGCCATGCGGCGCGGATTGTCCCGCACACCCTGGAACGTCAAGCCCAGCTGTGACCTCACCAGGTAGCGCAATCCGAGGTAGACCGCGGATGCCGTTCCGAGGCAGAGGTAGTAGAAGACGGGCGGATCCTGCCGTGGGAGGCCCGTGGGGCCCTCGATGCCGGCGAAGCCGATGTGGCCGCCGAAGACGTCGTAGTTCTGGAGGACGATGTAGTAGAAGCCCACGGACAGCGCGAGCGTGAGCATCAGGAAGTAGATGCCGTACGAGCGCGACGAGATGGCCCCGAACAGGGCGCCGAGCGCCGTGGCCAGTGCGATGGCGATGAGTGCGGACGGGATCGCGGGCAGGCCCGCCCCGAGCGTCGATCCGGTGGCGTTCGTGCTGGGCTCGAGGCTCAGGAGCGCAACCATGTAGGCCGCGAAACCGGCAAGGGCGGCCTGGGCCAGCGAGGTCATCCCGCCATAGCCCGCCATGAAGACGAGGCTCAGAGCGGCGATGCCCAGGATCATCGCGTTGGCGCCGATGGACAGCACCCAGAACCGGGGCATCACCTGCGGGTAGATGACCAGGACCACGAGGACCGCCAGCGTCGCGATGCCCTGGCGGCTGCGCACCCAGGTCATGCCGGTCGCCCCAGCAGTCCCTGCGGACGGATCGCAAGGACGCCGGCCATGATCACGAACGTGATGAAGATCGAGTAGGTCGGGGCGTAGAAGAGGCCGATCTGCTCGGACAGGCCGATGATCAGCGCCCCGATGACCGCGCCTCCGAGGCTGCCCATGCCACCGACGATGACCACCACCAGTGAGCTGAGCAGGTATCGGCCGTCCTCGCTCGGCGAGATCGACAGGGCCGTTGCCCCCACGACCCCTGACAGTCCGGCAAGTCCCGCTCCCAGCCCGAAGACGAAGAGGAACACCCGGGAGACGTTCACTCCGAGGGCCGAGAGCATGTCCCGGTCATCGATCCCCGCCCGGATGTACCAGCCGATCCGGGTCCGGTTCAGGACCAGCCACAGGGCGCCATAGACGGCTGCCGCCAGGGCGATGATGAACAGCCGGTAGGCGGAGTACGTGCCGTTGACGACAAACGGGATTGCGACCGAACCCGCGGCAAAGGGCGGTGGCTCGATCTGGTAGGTCAGACCTCCGTACTTGGCGAGCAGCAGGTCCGCGATGATGATCGAGAGCCCGATCGTGACGAGCGCCTGGCGCAGATCCTGCCCTGCCATCCGCGAGAGCAGTCCAAGGTGGATGACGATGCCGACCACGGCCACCGCAGCGAAGCCGATCACGAGCGCTGCGAACCAGTTGCCGGTCGCCTCGTAGGCGCTGACTCCAACATAGGCACCGAGCATGTACAGCGAGCCGTGCGCCATGTTCGTGGTGCGCATCAGGCCGAAGATCAGCGTGAACCCGCTTGCGACGATGAAGTACAGGGCGGCAAGCGTGACACCGTTGACCAGGACCGTCAGGAAGTCGACGAGCGCCTTCGGCAAAGGAGCACTCCCAGGTTTGGGGATCGCGATCTGGCTTGGGTCTCGGATCGGCTGGACAGCGATCCGATGGAATGCAACTGGTTCCTATCTGACCTTCGATAATCGATTAGCGATAGTAGGAACCCTTTGGCACGTCCGTCAAGCCCGAATCTGCACTTCAGCGGTAGCAGATACCGTCATGCGCAATCGCCGTGCGGGCCGGTCATCGATGATCGAGTATTGCGTCCTGCCACCCGGCACGGCCAAGCTCGAGGAGCGCTCATGACTGGCGACCTGCGGTTCATCACCCCCGACGACATCGAGACCCAGGTCTTCGACTGGGGGGCGATCAAGTGGATGAGCGAGATCCGGACAACCGGCTGCGACCGCTTCACCACGGGCGTCGTCATCCTCGAACCCGGCAAGGGCCACGCCCGACACAACCACCCCGGCTCCGACGAGGTCCTGTACTTCATCTCCGGCGAAGGCGACCAGATGGTCGAAGACGCAGATGGCAATCCCGTCGTCCGGCATCTCAAGGCCGGCGACATGGCCTTCATCCCGGACAGCACCTACCACTCCACGGTCAACACGACCTGGGAGCCGCTTCGCATCCTGGCGATCTACACGCCGGGCGGCCCGGAGGCCGTCCTGCGGGGCCTTCCCGACTGCCTGGTCGTCCCTCCCGGCAAGATCCACACCAAGTAGCCCCTCGTTCGAAGACGCCCTGGCCCAGGCTCACCGCCCGGGTCGGGGCACCTCCGGGAGCACTGCCATGACCCACGACCTTCGCGCCGTGCTCGGTCCCACGGGGATCTGGGCGGCCCTCGACGGCATCCCCACGAACGAGGTCCTCCGCTTCGCGGTCGAGGTGGAGGCGATGGGCCATACCGCTCTCTGGATCAACGAGGGCAGCGGTCGGGAACCATTCGCCGTCCTGGGCGCCCTGGCTGTCTCCACCAGTCGGATCACCCTGGGCCTGGGCATCGCCACGATCCATGCTCGCGATGCCACCGCCGCGCATGGCGGAGCGAGGACCGTCAACGACCTGAGTGGTGGCCGGTTCGTGATGGGACTGGGCGTCTCGCACAGGTCGTCGGCCAGCGCCCGCGGGCACGACTACGCGGCACCCCTGCCCGCCATGCGCACCTACCTGGACGCGTACGAGGCGGCCCCGTGGACCGGTCCTGCGGCAGCTGACCCGCCACTTGTGATCGCCGCCCTGGGGCCCCGGATGCTCGCCCTCGCCGCGACACGCACATCCGGCGCCTTCCCCTACAACGTCACCGAGGCGATGGTCGCCGATGCTCGCCGGACATTGGACGAGGCGGCAGCCACCGCGGGCGCCACCGCACATCCCCTGCTCGTGGCCTCACTGCCTGCCGTGCTCGGCGACCCGGCGGAGGGCATCGCCGCGGGGCGCGTGCTGATCGGGCGGTACATGGGCCAGCCCAACTACCGCAACAACCTGCTCCGGGCAGGGTTCCTGGAGGCCGACCTCGACGGGCCCTCGGACAGGCTGGTCAAGGCGCTCGTTGCACTTGGCGATGCCGATGTGCTGCGCTCCCGTATCGCCGGCATGCATGCTGCGGGTGCCGACCACGTCGCGGTCATCCCTCTCGCGATGTCCGGGCGGCAGGCGGACCTGGCCACAGCCCGCGCGGTGGCTCCGTAGGGCCCCCGGCCAATGGCCTCCCGGGCCGCGCTCAGCCCACCCGGTTCGTCCGCAGCCCCTTGAATGCCCGGACCACGCCGGACACCGCGCGCTCGACGGCGAGCCGCTCGATCGACGAGGCGCCGAGGTAGCCGACCACGTCGGTGGTCTCGAGCACGCGTGCCACCGACTCCGCGTCCTCGAACGGGCCGCCGTGGGCAACAACCAGCACGTCCGGGCGCACAGCCGTCGCCGCCTGGAACATCGCCTGGTGGCTGCGCACGCGGCATCAAGGTCCATCGTCGCCTGGGCGGCCGCCCCCGGGAACGGCCCGCGCCGGCACGGCAGCATGCCGGACGCTGGGCTGGGGTCGGCGTCGCGATGACAGTGCCGGGTGACCGGCGAACGAACGCCCATGCCACGACCCTGCCCCATCGCCCGCGTTGCCACTCCGACGACGACCGGGTGCCAGGCCCCGGCTCCGACCGGCAGTCTGCCGCGCAACCCGTTGACCGCCACGCGGGTCTGTGCGTATGCTCGATTATCGATTGTCTAGCCGCTCCCCCGCTCTCGGGGTCCGGCATCCCGCGCCAGCAGAGGTGCATCGATGATCAAGCGCGTCGCCCGAGAGGACGCGGTCAAGGTTCCGCTCCCCGGTCGCGTCTGGAACTCCTACATCGCTCCCGGCGACGGCACGTCGGATCTCGTCTCGCTTGGCGTGTCGGTCTACCCCCCGGGGTCCCGCCCAAAAGGCCACGTGCATCCCGCCGAGGAGGAGACCATCTACTGCGCCCGGGGTCGTGGCCGCATCGTGACCTCCCAGGGGACGGCGGACATCGAGCCCGGGGTCGTGGTGCACGTGCCGCCCGGCGTCTTCCATGCGACCGAATCGGACGGCCCGGAGGAGATGGAGCTGCTGTGCCTCTTCACGCCCCCGGTCGTGTCGGGCTCGTATGAGAGGAAGGAACCCACGTGAGCCCCGAACGATCCGAGATCGCGCGGCTCGAGGAGGCAGCCCGCCGGATCCGGATAGAGCTGGTGCGCGCCGTCAACCACGCGAGGGCAGGGCACCTCGGCGGCCCACTGTCGGCTGCCGACATGCTTGCCGCGCTCTACTTCCGGGTGCTTCGCATCCGGCCGGACGATCCCGCGTGGCCGGATCGGGACCGATTCATCCTCTCAAAGGGACATGCCTCGATCGCCCTGTACGCTGCCATGGCGCTGCGAGGCTACTTCCCGGTGGAGGAGCTGCTGACGTTCGATGCGGCACACTCACGCCTCCAGGGTCACCCGGACATGACTCGCCTGCCGGGCCTGGACATGTCCAGTGGCTCGCTGGGCATGGGCATCTCGGCTGCGATGGGGATCGCGCTGGGAGCCCGGCTGACCGCACGCGATGTCCGCTCGTTCGTGATGCTCGGCGACGGCGAGTGCCAGGAGGGCGAGGTCTGGGAGGCGGCGATGGCGGCCGCGCGCTACCACCTCGACAACCTGGTCGCCATCGTGGACCACAACAAGCTCCAGCAGTACGGCTGGCCCGGCGACGGACCCGACGGCCGGACGCCCCCGCAGGCCCCTGGCGAGATGGCCGGCAAATGGGCCGCCTTCGGCTGGCGGGTGCTCGAGGTGGACGGCCACGACATGGCGGAGATCATGCGCACGCTCGATTTGGCCGTCCAGGGTGACGGCAGGCCCACGGTCGTGATCTCGCACACGGTCAAGGGCAGGGGTGTCTCCTACATGGAGGGTCGCTACTTCTGGCACACCCGGGCGATCAGGCCAGAGGAGTTCGACCTCGCAATGGCCGATCTCGGCGCAGACGCGGGAGCCGGACGATGACCCTGCCGATGGGTCGTCCGATGCGGGAGATCTTCGGCGAGACCGTGGCCGAGCTGGCCGAGACCGATCCCCGGATTGTCATGCTCGACGGCGACGTCGGGTCCTCAACGCGAGCGGACATCTTCGAGAAGGCCCATCCGGACCGCTACCTGCAGATGGGGATCGCCGAGCAGAACATGTTCGGCGTCGCGGCGGGACTCGCGACGATGGGCCTGATCCCGTTCGTCAGCACCTTCGTGGCATTCGCGGTGATCCGGCCCCTTGACCAGGTCCGGGTGCTCGTCGCACAGACCGGCGCCAACGTGAAGATCACTGCCGGGTATGCCGGCCTCTTCACGGGCCAGACCGGGATGAGCCACATCATCGTGGACGACCTCGCGATCATGCGGGCGATGCCGGGCATGGTCTCGGTTGCCCCGGCTGATGCCGTCGAGGCCGCGGAGGCGCTGCGCTGGGCCGCAGCCCACGATGGCCCGTGCTACGTCCGCCTCGTCCGCGATGCCACGGCGCGCCTCTTCGACCAGTCGCATGCCTTCACCTTCGGCAAGGCGGAGATCGTCCGCGAGGGTCGCGATGTCACGCTCATCTCCACGGGATCCCAGACGCCACGCACCTTCGAGGCCGCGGAGATCCTGGCCGGCGACGGGATCGACGCCCATGTGCTCCACGTGGCGACGGTCAAACCGCTCGACACCGACGGCATCGTCGCGGCGGCGGCGAGGACCGGTCGCGTGATCACGGTCGAGGAGCACACGGTGCTCGGCGGCCTGGGCGGTGCAGTCGCAGAGGTCCTGGGCGAGCGACACCCGGTACGGGTCGACCGCATCGGGATCCAGGACTGCTACGTGCAATCCGGACCCAACGAGGCCCTCCTCGACATCTACGGGCTGTCGCCGCGCCGGGTGGCGGAGCAGGTGCGACGGATCCTCGCCAACGGTTGATCCGGGCCCGTCCGGGCCATGGTCAACCGGGCGGGCCAATGCCACAGGCTGACGGCGCCGAGCGGATCAGCCCATCCGCCCGGCGTCTCTCCAGCCCTCGGCCAGGTGTGCGGACGCCTCGTCGAAGTGATGCCGGAGCGCGGCCTCCACGGCGCCACTGTCGCGGAGGCGAAGGGCCGCGACGATCTGCGGGTGCAGATCGGCGGTCCATTGCGCGTCGGCACCGGGCGAGACGAGCGTGATGTACGTCCGCGAGAACGGCTCCAGGGAGCGCCACACACGCTCGAGCGTTCGATTGCCGGCGAGCGCGACCAGCCGCGCGTGAAACGCGGCATCCCTGACGGCCACCTCGTCCCGGTCCCCGGCCCTTGCCGCAGCCTGCATCGCGGCATGCGCCGCCTCGAGCTCGGCAAGGTCCTCGTCCGTCATGCCCGGCACGCCAAGCTGCGCAGCCAACGTCTCGAGATGGGCACGGACGGCATAGGCCTCGAGCAGCTCCGCGATGGACGGGCGACGGACACGGGCACCCCGGAACGGGTGGATCTCCACGACCCCGAGCGCCTCGAGGCCGCGTAGAGCCTCGCGCACCGGCGCCTGACTGGTGCCGAGGTCACGGGCGACGCGCGTCTCCACGATCCGGGAGTCCGGGGGGTAGCGGCCACTCAGGATGTCCTGCAGCAGCCGGTGCTTCACCTGGTCTGCGAGCACGCTTCGTGCGATGGAGTTGTCGTCACTCATAGAGGATCCAGCAGTGTTGAGCTTGGGCAGTTCACAGTGTGACATCGATGACCCATTACGCCCCCCCGAAATCCTCTCTGCGCGACGCGCCCGACCCTGGACATGCGATCACCCACACCGGGTTGCGTGCGGGTGAGAGCCTGCGCTCCGGCAGTTGGGGCTCATCGATGAGGGCCACCGCCGGACCACGCCCGCCAGCACGGCCCCGCGAAGGCCCGGCAACAGCGTCGAGCGGAGCTCGAGGACCGCACCTGGCGCCCGGTCGCACTAGGCGAGCTCGCGCTGGACGTTCAGGACGTCCTTGAGCGCCTCCACGCGCCCCATCACCTTGGCGAGCTGCGCCACCGACGCCACCTGGATGGTCATCGCCACCATGGCCGTGTGATCCGCGTGGACGCCCACGTTGGCGGACAGGATGTTGACCTTGTTCTCCGCCATGACCTGGGTGATGTCCGAGAGGAGGCCCGTCCGGTCGTACGCCTCCACCTTGATGGCGATGGGGTACGTCTGCGCCGGCGCGGACTCCCACTCCACCTCGATGAGGCGGGAGAGCTCCCGCTCGTGCATCACGGTGGCACAGCTCTGCAGGTGGACGGTGATGCCCTTGCCACGGGTGATGAAGCCCTGGATCGCGTCACCCGGGATGGGATGGCAGCACTTGGCGAACCGGACCAGGAGGTCCCCCACCCCCTTGACGCGGACACCACCGGTCCGGGCGGGCTGCGTGGGCGCCACCGTGGGCAGCGCGGCGTGGCCGTCGTCCATGACGCCCAGGCGCATGACCACCTGCTGGGCGTTGATGGCGCCGTAGCCGATGGCCGCGTACAGGTCGTCCACGGACTCGTGCTGGTAGTGCTTCGCGATGTCCGTGATCCTGTCCAGGCCCACCGCCTGGATGCTGGTCCGCGCCAGGCGGCGGAGCTCGCGCTCCAGCGACTCGCGCCCGTGGACCACGTTCTCCGCCCGGTCCTTCTTCTTGAACCACTGGCGGATCTTCTCGCGGGCGTGCGACGTGCGAACCAGGTTCAGCCAGTCACGGGACGGGCCGTGCTCGCCCTTCGTGGTGACCATCTCCACGATGTCGCCGTTCTTGAGCCGGTAGTCCAGCGGCACGAGGCGGTTGTTGACCTTGGCGCCGATGGTCCGGTGGCCAACGTCCGTGTGGATCCGGTACGCGAAGTCCAGCGGCGTCGCACCTGCCGGCAGATCCTTCACGTCACCGCGGGGCGTGAACACGAAGACCTGGTCCTGGAAGATGTCGAGCTTGATGCCCTCGACGAACTCGGTCGCATCGGACTCGCTGACGTCGCGCTGCCACTCCATGAGCTGGCGGACCCAGGCCAGCTTCGCGTCGTAGTCGCGGTCTGACTTGGAGCCCTCCTTGTAGCGCCAGTGGGCGGCGATGCCCACCTCGCTCACCTGGTGCATTGAGTGGGTGCGGATCTGGATCTCGAGGGGCTTGCCGTCCAGCGCGATGACCGCGGTGTGGAGCGACTGGTAGTGGTTGTTCTTGGGGACGGCGATGTAGTCGTCGAACTGCCCCGGGATGGGCCGCCAGATGGAGTGGACGATGCCCAGGGCGGCGTAGCAGTCGCGGACATCCTCCACGAGGAGGCGGATGGCGTAGACGTCGTAGATCTCGCCGAACTCCGCGCCCTTGCGCAGCATCTTCTTGTGGATGCTGTAGATGTGCTTGGGGCGGCCCTGGAGCTCCGCGGTGACGCCGGAGGCCTCCAGCCGCGGCCGCAGCTCCTCGATGGCGCGCTCGATGTACGCCTCGCGGCCCTTCCGCCGGGTGTCCAGGAGCTTCGCGAGGTCGCGGAAGGCGTCCGGCTCCAGCGCCTTGAAGCTGAGGTCCTCAAGCTCCCACTTGACCTGCCAGATGCCCAGGCGCTCCGCGAGGGGCGCGTAGATCTCCATGGTCTGGCGGGCGATGCGGCGCTGCTTCTCCGGCTTGAGCGAGCCGAGGGTCCGCATGTTGTGGAGCCGGTCCGCGAGCTTGACGAGCACCACGCGGCTGTCGTCCGCCATCGCGAGGAACATCTTCCGGATGTTCTCCGCCTGCTGCTGCTCGTGGGTGTGGGTGCTGAACCTGGAAAGCTTGGTGACGCCGTCCACGAGATGGGCGATCTCTGGGCCGAATGCGTCCTCAACGTCCGCGAGGCTGTACTCGGTGTCCTCCGGCACGTCATGGAGCAGTGCCGCGGCCACCGCCGTGGGGTCCATGCCCAGCTCCGCGAGGATCTGTGCGGCGGCGATGGGATGCGTGACGTAGGGCTCACCCGATGCGCGAAGCTGGCCATCGTGTGCCTTGACGGCCAGGTCGTAGGCCTTCTCCACCCCGGTGAGGTCCGCCTGGGCGTGCTGGGCACGGAGCGCGGCCAGGAGGCGGCGGCGGAGCGCGTGCAGGTCCACGTGTGGGACATGCTGGACGACACCCGGCCCGCCCGACGCATCCGGGACGGCAACCTCCGGCTCGGCAGCGTC